>CAYWAB010000040.1:0-19043 GCA_964456105.1 uncultured Christiangramia sp.
GTTTTTGTTTTCTTCAGCCATTACTGACTATAAAATTTGTATTCTGAGCTTCTCCGGAAATCGTTTTTGCAAATCAGAAACTTCAGAAGTCGTTTATAATTTTGATTATCAATTCCTTTTGGATTTCCGTGCTTTTGCCAAAAAGGAGTGCAAAAATACATAACTAACTAAAAATCCGCAACTAATAATGGAATTAATTAGCGATAAATTGTACTTGTAATTTACTTTGAGGAATTAGTCTCTTCAATCTTTTCTTTGGCAAGTTTAAAAACCTTTTTGAACTGTTCCTCCAGGTCCATGGCAGAATTGTCAATTTCAATGGCATCTTTTGCCTTCATCAATGGTGAGTCTTCACGAGTAGAATCCAGGTAATCCCTTTCCTTTACATTTTTAAGTACCTCATCATACTGCACCTCCTCTCCTCTATTTTGTAATTCATCGTATCGCCTCTGGGCTCTTTTCTCTGTGGAAGCTGTCATAAATAACTTTAGATCAGCATCTGGAAAAACCACAGTACCTATATCCCGGCCATCCATCACTATACCTTTGTCCCTACCCATTTCCTGCTGCTGTTCCACCAGCATTTTTCTTACTTTGGAAATAGCAGCAACTTTACTTACATGCTTCGATACTTCCATATAGCGTATCTCCTTCTCCACATTTTCCCCATTTAAATAGATCTCTCCGTAACCCAGATCGTCATTAAATTCGAAACGCAGATTTATAAACGGTAATTGTCTTTCAATGGCTTCTTCATCAAATACTCCATCAGCGACCAGTACCTTTCGCATCATATAAAGAGTAACGGCCCGGTACATCGCACCTGTATCTACGTAAATATATCCGAGTTCTTTGGCAAGTCTCCGGGCAACTGTACTTTTTCCTGTTGAAGAAAAACCATCTATGGCAATCGTGATCTTTTTATCCATGAATTATAATTTCAACACAAAGGTAAAGTTTTCCTGAGGGAATGATAAAAGACCATAAAAGAAAAAAGCCCCGTGATTCGAGGCTTTTCTTTTATTAAAGTTTTTTAGCGTTCTTAACTCTTTGGTTAGTGATCGCTATATCTATCACTTCACTCATTTCTTTTACATAATGGAACTTAAGGCCTTTTAAATATTCCTCCTTAATTTCCTTTACATCTCTTTTATTATCTTCACAAAGGATAATTTCCTTTATCCTGGCTCTTTTTGCGGCCAGTATTTTTTCCTTGATCCCTCCTACTGGAAGCACTTTACCTCTTAAGGTGATCTCTCCGGTCATTGCGACACTCCTCTTTACTTTCTTTTGTGTGAAAAGAGATACCAAAGAAGTCAGCATTGTAATACCCGCACTTGGGCCATCTTTAGGGGTAGCACCTTCAGGCACGTGAATATGTACATTATATTGATCGAAAATAGAAGGGATTATGCCTAATCTTTCTGCATTGGACTTAATATACTCCATAGCTATGGTGGCAGATTCCTTCATTACTTTTCCAAGGTTCCCAGTAATGTTAAGATTACCTTTACCCTTAGAGAGTATCGACTCGATAAATAGTATATCCCCGCCTACACTGGTCCAGGCAAGGCCGGTAACAACCCCGGCAATATCGTTATTCTCATATTTATCCCTTTCTAGTTTAGGACTTCCGAGTATTTCGATAATGTCTTCATCGCTAATCTTTACCTTATACTCCTCCTCCATCGCGATATTTTTAGCAGCATATCTTACCACCTTTGCGATCTTTTTTTCTAGAGCTCTTACTCCAGATTCCCGGGTATAACCTTCTACGATCTTTTCCAGTTGCTTTTTCCCGATCTTTAGATGGTCTGAATTAAGACCATGCTCCTCTAACTGTTTGGGCAGTAAATGCCTTTTACCGATCTCAACCTTTTCTTCGATGGTATAACCAGTAACATTAATTATCTCCATACGATCGCGCAGTGCAGGTTGAATACTACTTAGAGAATTACAGGTCGCAATGAACATGACCTTGGAAAGGTCGAATCCCATCTCAAGGAAGTTATCGTGGAAATCGCTATTTTGTTCTGGATCCAATACCTCCAATAATGCTGAAGAAGGATCTCCGGCATTTCCAACGCTTAATTTATCAATCTCGTCGAGAACAAAAACAGGATTACTTGTCCCGGCTTTCTTTAAACTCTGTATGATCCTTCCGGGCATAGCCCCTATATAGGTTTTTCTATGTCCCCGGATCTCTGCCTCATCTCTTAGACCACCTAGTGAAATTCTAACATATTCTCTTCCTAAAGCCTCCGCAACAGATTTTCCTAATGAGGTTTTACCCACTCCCGGAGGTCCATACAAACAAAGGATAGGAGATTTCATATCATTCCTTAGCTTCAGTACAGCCAGATATTCAATGATCCTTCTTTTAACATCATCAAGACCGTAGTGATCACGATCCAGTATCCTCTTCGCTCTTTTAAGATCAAACTTATCCTTACTGAATTCATTCCACGGAAGATCCAGAAAAAGATCAAGATAATTTCTCTGAATAGAGTATTCTGCGACCTGGGGATTCATTCGCTGCATCTTCGAGAGTTCCTTTTCGAAATGTTTCTGAACTTCTTCTCCCCATTTCTTTTCTTTTGCGCGCTCTCGCATTTCAACGATCTCACCTTCATGAGAAACTCCACCAAGCTCTTCCTGGATAGTCTTCATTTGCTGATGAAGGAAATATTCACGTTGCTGCTGACTCATATCACTCTGCACCTTACTCTGAATATCATTCTTCAATTCCAGTTTCTGGTACTCGGTATTCATGTGCTTGAGAGTAGCCAAGGCACGTTCCTTAAGATCGTTCATCTCCAGTAAATTTTGTTTCTCTTCTACAGAGAGGCTCATATTGGAGGAAACAAAATTGATCAGGAAGGAATTACTCTCGATGTTCTTAATTGCGAAAGAAGCCTCTGAAGGAATGTTCGGGCTACCTTTAATGATCTGCAAAGCGAGATCTTTTATAGATTCGATTATAGCTGCGAATTCAGCATTATCCTTTTCCGGTCTGGCATCAGGAACTTCGGTTACTGTCGCATTTATATAAGGTTGCTCGGTTACGATCTGAGTGATTCTGAAACGTTTCTTTCCCTGAATAATTACCGTAGTGTTACCATCAGGCATCTTAAGAACCCTAAGTATTCTTGCAACGACACCAACCTTATTAATGTCTTTTCCTGAAGGATTTTCCACTTCTTCATCCTTCTGGGAAACCACACCAATGATCTTGTTTCCGTTATTAGCTTCATTAATCAATTTAATAGAAGCGTCCCGGCCCGCAGTGATAGGTATAACAACTCCGGGAAACAGTACGGTATTTCTTAACGGGAGAATAGGTAAGGTTTCGGGTAATTTCTCCTTGTTTATTTCTTCTTCATCTTCAGGCGTCATTAAAGGGATTAATTCAGCATCCTCATCAATTCCCTGAAATGACAAACTGTCAATATTTGTAAATTTCGTTTTAGCCATAATTTTTAATAAGTCAAACTGTCACCAAAATCCAATATCTTTAATTCTGGTAACTAATGCGAATGCCTTGATAAATAAAGCATTGAGCATTATTGTAGATTTTCAACTTCATTATTTCAATTCTTGTGCCATGCTTTTTTTTAAATTATTTTTCTGAAAGTGTAACAAAGTGAAATTGAGTCCATCTTTATAATAGAAACCAAGTATTAATTGACACCAACCATCACCCATATTAATGACCTGGTAGACCGTTGTCGTCACGGCGATCAACGTGCCCAAATGGAAATTTATGATCGTTATTACAAGGCGATGTACAACACCGCATATCGGATAACCGGTCATTCTGCAGAAGCTGAAGATATTATGCAGGAAGCTTTTTTGAGTGCTTTCACAAAGATTGAAAGCTTTCAGGGAACTTCTACCTTCGGCGCCTGGCTAAAGAGAATTGTAGTGAACGAAAGTATTACTGCATATAACAAAATATCAAAGCTGGGAGAAGTAAGCTATAATGACGAGTTAAAAAACGAGATCGATGAAAGTGGTGATGGCCTGGAAGAAGATGATAAAACCAATAAGAAAGTTCGTATGATCCTTAAACAGATAAATTCTTTAAAGGAGAATTACAGATTAGGACTCACCTTACATCTAATAGAAGGTTACGATTATGAAGAAATTTGTGAAATAATGGACATCTCTTATGCTAATTGCCGCACTATGATTTCACGTGCTAAAGAAAGTTTAAGAACAAAATTGCAGAGTTATGGAAAATAAGGATTTTGATGACCTGTTCGAAGGTTTAAATTTTGATATCGAGAATCCCCATACCGGCCATAGAGAAAGGTTTTTTAAGAAACTTGAAGAAAAAAAGACCGAAACTGGCAAAAAAGGAAAAGTAAGAATGCTTTGGGGCCCGATACTAGGCATCGCAGCAAGTTTTTTACTGGCTTTCTTCCTGCTGGGTGAATTTATAGGACCCATGGCAAGTTCTGGTACCTCAGACCTGGCAAGTATCTCTCCTGAAATGAAACAAACCCAGGAGTTCTATACAGGAATGATAGAAAAAGAATTGAATTCCCTTAATGCAGAAAAAACCCCTGAAACCGAGGCTATAATTGATGATGCCCTCGCTCAGATGGAAAAACTGGAAAAAGAATACGAAGAACTTAGAAAGGATCTTATTGATAGCGGAAAAGACAATAGGGTAATCCATGCAATGATTCAGAACTTTCAAAAAAGAATCGACCTTTTAAGTAACGTATTAACCCAAATTGAGAATATTAAAACACTAAAGAACCAAAATCATGAAAGCACTATTATCTAGTATATTAATCCTGTTCGTACTGGCACCAGACTTTGCAGGCTTCAATAATGACTTTAGAAGTTATGAAGCAGCCTATGAAAAAGCAAGCCTTGAAGGGAAACACACCAGGGAGAAAAAGCTTAAAAAGGAATTTCAGGTAAGCTCCAATTCCAATCTTACCATCGATAACAGTTATGGTAATGTAGATGTAACAACCTGGAAAGAAAACAAGGTCGTTATAGAGGTGATTATTAAAACCAATGGCAATGATGAGGAAGAAGTGGAGGAAAAGCTTGAAGAAATAAATGTGGAATTCAAACAAACCGCTTCCGGGGTAGAAGCCAAAACCAGATTCTCTAAAGATGAAAAATCATGGTGGAAAAAGTTGTTCGACGGATTTGATAATGTAAATATGGAAGTGAACTACATCATTCGAGCTCCCGAAAGCAACAATCTTCTTCTGAGCAATGACTATGGCGGAGTCTACGTAGATAAAACCACTGGAAATACCAGGATCAACTGTGACTATGGAAAAATTGATGTTGGTGAGTTAAGAGGTAGATCAAATTCACTGAATTTTGATTACACCAGGAATAGCCGCATCGGTTACGTAACCAATGCAGAAATAAACTCCGACTATTCAAGTTTCGAAATTGAAGAAGCAGGATCCATTCAACTTAATGCAGATTATTCAGACTCGAGAATCGAAAAGGTAAGTGATCTCAACTTTAGCTGTGACTACGGAAGCCTAAGTATAAATAAGGTTCAGGTTATGAAAGGTGATGGCGACTATCTCACCACCAAAATAAACAGGGTATTTAATACTCTGGACCTAAATCTTGATTACGGATCCCTAGCCATTGAAAAAATTATTAAAGGGGCACAGAACATTAGTATAGATACAGATTATACTGGTGTTAAGATTGGCTACGATAATGAAATGGCATTCCAGTTCGAGGTAAAAACTTCCTATGGAAGCGTTAAAGGTCTGGAAGATCTTCAGGTAGAAAAAAGAAGCCAGACCTCTAACAGCAATTCAGTTTCCGGTTATTATGGTACCAGTAATAATGGTGCGAGAATAATCATAAACACCAGCTATGGAAATATTGATTTCAGAAAACAATAAATAATCATCAATCAAAAATTAAAATCATGAAAAGAGCTATCTTATTTTTCGCAATCGTATTAACGAGTCTTTCTTCTGCTAATGCACAATGGTGGAATTCTGAAAAGGTGAAAGGCAATGGAGAACTGGTGACTAAAACTAGAAATACCAGTTCCTATGACGGTGTAGAACTTGTAGGTTCCCTAAATGTAGAACTGGTATCGGGGGCAGAAGGTAAAATTAGGGTTGAAGCTGAAAGCAATCTGCAGGAATACATATTAACCGAGGTCAAGAACGGGACCTTAAAGGTTTCTACAGAAAAGAACGTAGATTTGCGGCCAACCAAAAAGATCAGGATAATTGTTCCATTTGAGAGTATTAGTAAAGTCGCTTTAACAGGTAGCGGAGACATTAGCACTTCAGACATCATCAAAAGTCAAAACTTTGAAATGCAGGTTACCGGTAGTGGGGATATGAAGCTAAATATTAGCACTGGTAAGGCCGAAGGCCAAATCACAGGCTCAGGAAATATTTATGTAAGTGGTCAAACTGAAGATTTCACTTGCAAAGTTACAGGAAGTGGCGATTTTAAAGCATATGAGCTTCGTGCAGAAAATGCCAGGGCCAGTATATCAGGTTCTGGAGATATAGAGGTTTACACGGTCAATTCCTTATATGCCAACGTCGCAGGATCTGGTGATGTGACTTATAAAGGCAATCCAAAAAAGCAGGATTTTAAAACTTCCGGTTCTGGAAGCGTAGCCTCTCATTAAATAAATTTCACCTAAAAAAATAAAAGCTCGCCTAATGCGAGCTTTTATTTTTTGTGATTTCCCTTTTCGGAACTCTCATTAATAGAATGACACCCACAATAAAGAAAACTACAAGAAATAAAATAGAATTACGGATACTTCCCGTAATCTGAGCAACCAATCCATAAAGAAACATTCCAATAACGATACCTATCTTTTCGGAAACATCATAAAAACTGAAGTAACTGGCTGTATCTAAGGTGTTATCTGGAAGCATTTTTGAATAAGTGGAACGCGATAATGATTGTATCCCTCCCATTACCAGGCCTACCGAAGCCGCAGCAAAATAGAACTGAACCGGTGTAGTGATAAAATAGGCATAACCGCAAATGGCTATCCAGATAAGATTTATAAATATCAGAATCTTGATATTGCCGAATTTAACGGCCAAATTAGAAGTGAGCATCGCTCCGACTATTGCCAAAAGCTGTATTAGCAATATACTAACGATCAAACCAGTGGTGGAATCCTGGTTGCCCCAGTCGAGTTCTTCAATCCCAAAATAGGTAGCTATTAGCATAATAGTCTGGACTGCCATACTATAAACGAAAAAAGCTCCGAGATATCGCTTCAAAACCCGGTTATGCTTGAGAGATCTCCATATGGTTTTCAATTCCCGGAAACCATTGAACAGCACATTTCGGGTAAACCTCGCTTTTTTATTTCCTTTAGGTAGATAGTAATAAGTATACTGACTGAAACCGATCCACCATATTCCAGTTAGTACGAATGATAATCTCGTTGGAGTTCCCTCATCCGTAAACCCGAAAAATTCGTACTGGAGGATCATTGCCAGACAAATGACCAATAGCAAAACACTACCAATATAACCTAGGGAAAAACCTTGCGCACTTGCCTTATCCTGTTGTTCCGGATAGGCAATATCAGGAAGATAGGAATTATAAAACACCAGACTTGCCCAGAAACCAACAAGTGCCAAAAAATAGCAAAGCAGACCGAACCATAAAAAATCGAGATCGAACCAGTATAAACCAATACATGAAGCGGCTCCCAGATAACAAAAGAACTTTAAGAAATTCTTTTTGTTGCCAACATAATCAGCAATACCGGAAAGTAAAGGACTCAGAATGCTCACCATAAGAAAAGCTGAGGCTGTCACATAACTGATTAGAGCATCATTATTAAAATTGAATCCGAGGAAAATTACGTTGTCATTCAAAATATTTCCATCTGCATCCTTGCTTATGGTAAGTGCACCATAGAAGATCGGGAATATTGCTGAAATTATTACCAGACTGTACACTGAGTTTGCCCAATCGTAAAAAGCCCACGCGCGAATAAGTTTTTTACTTCCTTTAGGTAGCTGCTCCATGGACTAAAAATAGAAAAAGCCGCTAAAACAGCGGCTTTCATTTTAAAATTATTATTCAATTTATCATTAGAATTCCGTAACTCCATATTTTCTTGCTTCAGCTTTGGCTTCTGGAGCCCATTCCTGAAGATTATTAATTCTCGTCTCGTTGGATGGGTGGGTACTAAGAAATTCCGGTGGTGATTGGCCATCACTCTGGGCCTTCATTCTTCTCCAGAGGTCTGCAGCCTCATCGGGATCGTAACCTGCGATAGCCATTAAAGTTAATCCAATTCTGTCTGCCTCAGATTCATGACTTCTACTAAATGGCAACATAACTCCAACGGTAGAACCAAGACCATAGGCCTGGGCAAAGATCTGCTGCGTCTGTTCACTTTTACCGCTAAGAGCTACACTTCCTGCCACGGCACCAAGCTGTTGTAACTGTGCAGCGCTCATACGTTGTGCACCGTGGTCTGCTAAAGCATGGGCCACCTCATGGGCCATTACAACGGCTACACCTGTTTCCCCGGCTCCGCTACCTGTAGCGATAGGCATTATCCCTGTAAAGAAAACTACTTTTCCACCAGGCATTGCAAAAGCATTAACGGCATCATCTTTTACTAGGTTGAATTCCCATTTAAAATCTTCCAAAAATCCCTGGTAACCGTTTGCATTAAGATATCTTTCCGCCGCATTTACAATTTTGTTTCCTGTCCTCTTGACCATTTCAGCTTCCTTAGTTCCCCTAACTACTTCATTTTCCTCTAAGAATTGATTGTACTGAGCGAAAGAAGCCGGGAACAGTTGGTCATTGCTTACGAAATTCAAATTCTTTTCTCCTGTAAACGGATTGGTCTTACATGCTACTACAAGCAGCAAAACACTAAGTCCTATAAATAACTTATTAAGTTTCATAATTTTCTTTTTGATTACTTAAAAGTACAAAAGCCTATCACTGACGCTTTTCGGTTTAAGTAGGATTTAACAGAATTTAATTATTCAAAAACGATACCAATGTAGATATTCCCTGTCCTTTCAAGGATTTAGGTGTGCAGGATTTTTTACTTTTGAAAAGTATAAAAAATAGCTGCAGTTCTTAAAATATGACTAAAAAAACCAAAGATAAAGTACCTGTACAAAGATTACTGGTGCCGAATTATATATTAAATATCTCCAGAATCCTTACGAAACTATCTCCTTTCCTGGCAAGTAGATTTGCTGCAAGATTGTTTTTAAGTCCCTTTCGCTATAAGCTTCCGGATCGGGAGAAAGAAATGTTTAAGCAATCGGTTATAAAAAGAGAAAAAGTATCTTCCATAAACAGGGAAATCGTAACCTATAAATATGGAGATTCCAATAAAAAGGTCTTATTGGTGCATGGCTGGAGCGGTCGTGGAACACAGTTATCAAAAATCGCAAAGGAACTTAAGAAAGCAGGCTATGCTACTTTCAGTTTTGATGCACCGGCACATGGTGAAGCTCCTGGAAAGATCAGTATGATGCCTTTCTTTATTGATTCAATCCATTATCTAAATGAGCAATACGGTCCTTTTGATGCCGTGATTGGGCATTCACTAGGAGGAATGTCATCTTTAAGGGCGATTCGTGAAGGATTAGAAACCAAAAGACTTGTCATCATTGGTACTGCAAATAGTGTGACCAAGATTACCCGGCACTTTGCAAATAATATGCAAATGAATCAGAAAGTTGCTGAAAAAATGAAAGATTACCTGGATAAGAAATTCGGCCAGGACATGGACGAATATTCAGGAGCAAATTCAGCAAAAAATGTTTCAGTACCCACTCTGATAATACACGACAAGGAAGATGTTGACGTAGAAATTGAAGATGCCTATGAATTAGACAAAGCGCTAAAAGAGAGTGAACTTTTCGTAACTGAAGGCCTTGGACACCGCAGGATCCTTGGAGATAAAGAGGTAATTAACAAAATCACAACTTTTATCACGGCACAATCTTTGTAATTTTATAAAAAAAGCAGCTATGAAAAAGTATTTAATTCTTGCCATTTCCATATTAATGTTGGGTTGTAACGGAAATGCACAGAAAGATCAGAAAGGTGAAACAGACAAATTTCCTGTTTCCAAAAGTACAGAGCAGTGGAAAAAAGAACTTACGGATGCTGAATTTGCGGTATTAAGAAACGCGGAAACTGAAAGGCCTTTTTCCAGCGAACTGAATAATATCAAAGAACCCGGAACATTCGTTTGTGCAGCCTGTGGAAACGAATTGTACAAAACCAAACATAAATTTATGAGCGGTACCGGCTGGCCGAGTTTTGACAGGGCGATTGAAGGTGGAGTTGAATATGGTAGTGATACAAAACTTGGTTACCAGAGAGATGAAGTTCATTGCGCCAGATGTGGCGGACATTTAGGTCACGTTTTTAATGATGGCCCAAAAGAAACCACAGGAAAAAGACATTGTATTAATGGTATAGCTATGGATTTTATTCCTGAAAATAAAGAATAATGAATAAATACAATATAGAAAAGACTGAGGAAGAGTGGAAAAAAGAATTAAGTCCTGAGCAATACAGGATCTTAAGAGAGAAAGGAACCGAAGCTCCTCATACAGGAAAATACAACCTTCATTTCGAAGAAGGAGAATACCGGTGCGCAGCTTGTGGAGAAAAACTTTTCGAAAGTGACTCCAAGTTTGAAAGTGGTTGCGGATGGCCAAGTTTCGATGATGCAATTGAAGGAAAAATAGAATATAAACAGGACAGAAGCTTTGGAATGATCAGGACAGAAATCCTATGTGCTAATTGTGGAAGTCATCTTGGCCATGTTTTTGATGATGGCCCTACAGATACTGGTCAGCGTTACTGTGTAAATTCAGCCAGCATCGAATTCAATAACTAATTTAAATCAATCATTATGAAAAAATTATTATCAATTTTAGTTTTAGCAAGTGTATTTTTTGTTTCCTGTGAAGGAGATCCGGGACCTCCGGGACCTCCAGGACCTCCGGGAGAACCGGGAGTTAATATTGTTGGACAGACTTTCGAGGCCACAGTGGATCTTGTCGCTCCGGAATATTCAGTATTCGTCGAAGTCCCAACCTCTGTTGAAGTATTGGAATCAGATATCATTCTAGTGTATCTTCTTGAAACCGTGGATGAGGGGACAGGCGCAGATGTCTGGAGTCCGCTCCCTCAAACATTTTATTTGAATGATGGGGAAGTCCAGTATAATTACAATCATACCACTTTTGATGTTAACATCTACCTTCATGGAAATGTAGATCTGGGAACCTTAGGAAGTGGTTTCACCGAAGATCAGACCTTCAGAATGGTGGTTGTACCTTCAGATTTTGCTTTAAATTCTGGTGTTAATATCAATGATTATAATGCGGTAAGGGCAGCATTGCAGTTGAATGAGATAAATATTCCTCAAGCAGATATTTTAAGTAATTAAACCTGGAAATATTTCTGGAAGAGCCCGTTTACCAAAACGGGCTTTTTTTATGATATATATCAGGTTGGCTTAGCTTTCAGTTTAACCTATAAATGCTTAAATTCGCAACTTCAGTAACCGATTCAAAATAATTCAGAAATGAGTAAATACGATATTATAGTTTTAGGTAGCGGTCCTGGTGGATATGTAACAGCCATAAGAGCTTCTCAATTAGGATTCAAAACTGCCATAATTGAAAAAGAAAATCTTGGTGGTGTTTGCCTTAACTGGGGATGTATCCCAACAAAGGCACTTCTTAAAAGTGCAGAGGTATTCGATTATCTAAAACACGCTGAAGATTACGGTCTAAAATTGGAAAAAGCCGACAAGGATTTTGGAGCGGTTATCAAAAGAAGCCGGAATGTAGCAGAAGGGATGAGCAAAGGTGTTCAATTCCTTATGAAAAAGAATAAGATCGATGTGATCGAAGGTTTTGGGAAATTAAAGGCCGGAAAGAAGGTTGAAGTCACCGATAAGGACAAAAAGACCAAAGAATATTCCGCAGATAACATAATTATCGCTACCGGTGCAAGATCAAGAGAATTACCTAACCTGAAACAGGATGGTAAAACCGTTATCGGATATCGTGAAGCGATGACACTGGATAAGCAACCAAAGAAAATGATCGTTGTTGGATCTGGTGCGATAGGTGTTGAGTTCGCTCATTTTTATAATACGATGGGAACTGAAGTAACCATCGTTGAATTTCTTCCGAACCTTGTTCCTCTTGAAGATGAAGAGATCTCTAAACAGTTTGAGCGCAGCATGAAGAAAGCAGGCATCAAGGTAATGACCAATTCTTCTGTAGAGAGCGTAGAAAAATCCGGAGACAAGGTTAAAGCTAAGGTAAAAACCAAAAAAGGAGAAGAAACCCTGGAAGCTGATATCGTTCTTTCAGCTGTTGGAATCAAAACAAATATCGAAAATATAGGCCTTGAGGAATTAGGGATCAAGACAGATAAAGATAAGATCGTAGTAAACGATTTCTACCAGACCAATGTAAAAGGTATTTATGCTATTGGAGATGTGGTTCACGGCCCTGCATTGGCCCACGTGGCTTCAGCTGAAGGGATCATAACCGTAGAGAAAATCAAAGGAATGGATGTGCAGCCACTTGATTATGGTAATATTCCAGGATGTACATACGCTACTCCGGAAATTGCCTCTGTTGGAATGACCGAAAAGCAGGCACGTGAAGCCGGATACGATATCAAAGTTGGAAAATTCCCATTCTCAGCTTCAGGTAAGGCTAAAGCCGCAGGAAAATCTGATGGATTCGTAAAAGTAATCTTTGATGCCAAGTACGGTGAATGGCTTGGATGCCATATGATTGGTGCCGGAGTTACTGATATGATCGCAGAGGCAGTATTAGGTAGAAAACTTGAAACTACAGGTCATGAAGTTCTTAAAGCAGTGCACCCTCACCCTACAATGAGTGAGGCCGTTATGGAAGCTGTAGCTGCTGCATATGATGAGGTAATTCATATCTAAGAAAGATCATATAAATTATAGAATACTAAAAGATCCTGTTTTCACAGGATCTTTTTTTTATCTAATAGGAAATAAGGTCGCAATAACAAAACTCATTATCCCAGTTTCCTTTATCTGATCTGTAAGTTTTTGTGGTTTTCTCACCGATCTGAAAATCTATGCCTTCCTTAAAAATCGGACCATCAAAAACGAAAGTATGATACTCACCATTCTCTCCGCAGGGATCAACGTTGTCCGGTAGATCATTAACAAAGTCTGAATCTAATAATCTTCCGCAAAAGCTTTCATCCAAAAATCGTGAGTTGGTACATATTACGATGGCTTTAAATCCAAGCTTTATGAATTCATTAATCAGGAGGGAGGTATCCTTTTTCCAGAGAGGAAAAACCGCCTTTATTCCTACCTCATTTAACTGCGCTTCCCTAAAATCTTTGAGGTCCTCCAAGAAAATATCGCCAAAAGCACTATGAGTGAATCCTTCCTTTTTCAGGGATAGGATCTCATTTTTCATTCTAGCATTATACTCGTCTACCGGGGTCTCCGTGGGAATATCGCCGATCTGGATTGAAAGATGAAGCGATTGTGCTTGTTTAAACAGAAGCTCTTTACGCACGTTATGCATTGAAATTCTATCTGAATCACTGTTAAGTGTAGTAAAAAGCTTGCCTACATTAAATTCCTTATCCTTTCCCAGATAATATAAGGCAAGTGCAGAATCCTTACCACTACTCCAATTTAGCCAGGTCTTTTTCATCAGGATTCCTTAAAAAAGACTGAATTGCGAGATCATAGCTCTTAAGCCCAAATCCAATTATGATTCCGGCTGCTGCTGGAGATATAAAAGATTTGTGCCTGAATTCCTCCCGTGAAAAGGTATTGGATATATGAACTTCAATAACAGGTGTTCCAATTGCCCGCACCGCATCTCCTATTCCTACCGAAGTATGGGTATAAGCTGCTGCGTTTAGAATAATCCCGTCAAAGTCCTCATCAGAATTCTGGATAACATTTATCAATTCACCTTCGATATTGCTCTGGTAATAGGATAATTCCAGATTGCGATATTTAAACTGGAGCATCGAAAAATATTCCTCAAAGCTTTTATCCCCGTAAAGGCCGGGCTCTCTCTTTCCGAGCAGATTGAGATTGGGTCCGTTAATTATGATCAGTTTCATTTTTTAAAGGTAGTAAAATTGAGGAATAAAAAAAGACGGAGATAAATCTCCGCCTTCTTATTCATAGGTGTTAATAGTTCTTTTTAGAACTGGAATCCAACTCCTAGTTGAAATCCGTTATTATTAATGGCGTCATCATCAAAATTATCACTATCAAACACATCTGTGAAACCCTGCATGTATCTTCCATTCAGAAAGAAACCATTGTTGAATTTATACGAAACTCCTATAGCCCCTGCAAATTCAAATGTACTGGCTATATCCGGGTCGCTTTCCAGGCTAAAAAGTCCACTTTCAATATCATATTCTTCATTTACAAGGAAATTGAAGGAAGGACCTGCTTCCAGGGCCAATCCGTCAACAAGATAGAATTTAGCCATTACAGGAAGTTGAATATAATCTAACTTATACTCATCGGTATAATTTGAACCTTCATCCTCGGTTCCCTGAGTAGAATATAATACCTCAGGTTGAAGAGAGAATCTGTCACTTAGTGGAATCTCTGCAAGTAAACCTAGGTGAAATCCGGTACGACTATTATTGTCTTCAAATCCATCTGAGGTCATGTTGGTAAAATTAACTCCACCCTTTACACCAAAGTTTACATACTCTTGTGCGCTTGAAGAAACACCAAAACCTAAAATTGCGATTGTTACTAATAAAATTGTCTTTTTCATCACATTTACTTTTAAAATTCGAAACAAATGTAGGGTTCAGCCTGTTAACAAAAAGTTATCCAAGCCTAAAGTATTATTAAGTCTCAAAGGACTAATTATTATATTTAACACATGAACTGGCAGCAGGCATTAACCGATTATCGACATTACTTGAAGCTTGAACGCGGACTCTCAGCAAATTCCATTGAGAATTATAGCCTTGATGTTACTAAATTGATCAATTATCTAAATGTTAATGAAATTGAGGTGAATCCGGTTGAGATTTCCGAAAAAACCGTCCAGGAATTCATTTACCAGGTTTCAAAGAACCTTAATGCAAGGTCACAATCCAGACTGATTTCAGGTTTGAGGAGTTTCTTCAGTTTCCTGATTTTTGAAGACTATCGTAAAGACAATCCTCTTGATCTTATAGAATCTCCAAAGACAGGAAGGAAGTTACCGGATACCCTTTCAGTAGAGGAGATTGATAAAATCATACAGGCGATAGACCTGAGTACAGATGAAGGGGAAAGGAACAGGGCAATTCTCGAAACCTTATATGGTTGTGGATTAAGGGTGTCGGAATTAATAAACCTGAAGATCTCAGATCTATTCTTTGAGGAAGGCTTTATTAAGGTAACCGGAAAGGGTGATAAACAAAGATTTGTTCCTATTTCAGGCTACACCATTAAACTGATTAATCTCTATAAAAATGAGATCAGGATCCATAAAGACATTAAGCCTAAAGCCACAGATACCCTCTTTCTAAACCGCCGGGGAAATCAGCTTACCAGAGCTATGATCTTCACCATCGTGAAAAGGCTCACCGTAGCTGCGGGGATAAGAAAGAACGTAAGTCCTCACACCTTCAGGCACTCGTTTGCCACTCATCTTCTGGAGCGGGGAGCAGACCTTAGGGCTATACAGCAAATGTTAGGACATGAAAGCATAACTACCACAGAAGTTTATGTTCATGTGGAAAGAAGCCATTTAAGACAGGTTATGGAAGAATTCCATCCACGCAAATAGATATTAAAGTTCTGCTAAAGTCTTTCTCCACCTAGTAATTCCCTTTTCTAATAATTAAATTCATTAAAAATCAATTTTTATGAAGAAACTAAAATTTAGAAATAGCGATACCATGGAAGCCATAGGGCTTGGAACATGGAAGGCTGAAGAAGGAGAAGTTACCGAAGCTGTAAAAATTGCATTGAACAGTGGATATAAACATATAGATTGTGCTGCAACTTACGGCAATGAAGCTGAAATAGGAGAAGCATTTAATGAAGTTTTCAATAACGGAAAAGTGAAGCGCGAGGATGTATGGGTCACCTCAAAATTATGGAATAATGCCCACAAAAAAGAGGACGTAATCCCAGCTCTGAAGAAAACACTCAAAGACCTTCAACTGGATTATCTTGACCTGTACCTTATGCACTGGCCAGTTGCATTTAAGCCGGATGTAAGTTTTCCAGAAAAGGCAGAAGATTATCTATCTCTTGAGGAGGTCCCATTAATCGAAACATGGAATGAGATGATTAAAGCTAAAGAGCAAGGCTTGGTAAAGCATATAGGTGTTTCTAATTTCAGTATCAAGAAACTTCAGGATCTAATGGAAGATACAGATCATAACCCTGAAATGAATCAAGTAGAGCTTCACCCCTATTTGCAGCAGAACAAGCTTTTAGAATTCTGTAGTAAAAACAAAATAAATGTTACGGCATATTCTCCTTTAGGTAGCGGAGATCGGCCAGACGAGATGAAAGCAGATGATGAGCCATCTCTGCTCGACAATCCAACCATAAAAAAGATAGCAGAAAAACATGGTGCAAGCCCGGGTCAGATCTTAATTAAATGGAGTGAGCAGCGCGGGACCGCGGTCATCCCGAAATCTACAAATGAGAAACGAATTAAGGAAAATCTGGCGAGTGCAGATTATTCTCTGGACGAAGAAGATATGAAGAAAATTGCGGAACTGGATTATCATTACCGATATGTAGATGGAAAGTTCTTCGAAACAGAAGGTAATTCTTATGAGAATATCTTTGACGACTAGTCAAAAAATTAAAGTATCCAGACTCTTAATTACTGGAAATAAAAAGCCGTTCTAAATTGTACGGCTTTTTTAATATTCTCTGGTTATATGCTATTTAGCTACATTTACTGCTCTGGTTTCCCTAATCACTGTAACCTTTACCTGACCTGGATAAGTCATATCTGTCTGGATCTTCTGCGAAATTTCAAAGGATAGATTAGCAGCTTTATCGTCAGATACTTTTTCACTTTCCACTATTACCCTTAGTTCCCTACCAGCCTGTATTGCATAGGCTTTCTTTACACCACCAAATCCGAAGGCGATATCTTCAAGGTCTTTGAGTCGCTGTATATAGGAATCCAATACCTGTCTTCTTGCTCCCGGTCTTGCTCCACTAATTGCATCACAAACCTGGACAATTGGTGAAAGAAGTGAATTCATTTCGATCTCGTCATGGTGAGCCCCAATGGCATTACAAACCTCCGGTTTTTCGCCATGTTTCTCGGCCCACTGCATCCCTAGAATTGCGTGAGGGATCTCAGTTTCTGTTTCAGGAACTTTACCTATATCATGCAATAATCCGGCTCGTTTAGCAAGTTTAGGATTTAGGCCAAGTTCTGCTGCCATCACTCCGCAAAGTTTTGCAACCTCCCTGGAGTGTTGCAAAAGGTTTTGGCCATAAGAAGAACGATACTTCATTCTACCGACCATTTTTATCAGTTCAGGTTGCAGGCCGTGAATACCAAGGTCAATAACAGTTCTCTTACCAATATCGATGATCTCCTCTTCTATCTGCTTACGGGTTTTCTTAACAACCTCTTCGATCCTTGCCGGGTGTATACGACCATCAGTCACCAGTTTATGTAACGACAGCCTTGCCACTTCTCTCCTTACAGAATCAAAGCAACTTAAAATAATGGCCTCCGGGGTATCGTCTACAATGATCTCAACTCCTGTAGCGGCTTCCAAAGCTCGTATGTTACGACCTTCTCTACCAATAATTCTTCCTTTAACATCATCACTTTCAAGATTGAATACAGACACACAGTTTTCTATTGCCTCTTCTGTCCCGATCCTTTGAATAGTATTTATTATGATCTTCTTGGCTTCTTGCTGAGCGGTTAATTTAGCTTCCTCCACGGTATCCTGAATAAGCGACATCGCATCAGCTTTTGCAGTATCCTTAAGGGATTCTATGAGTTGGGCTTTTGCATCCTCAGCAGACAATCCTGAAATCACTTCCAGCTGCTGTACTTTACTGTTATGCAGTTTATCTATTTCTTCTTGCTTTTTTTCTAGATATTCGATCCTGTGATCGTAATCAGCGATCTTATCTTCGAGATCTTTATTTAATTTCTTGTTTTTTCCAAGTTCGTTAGAGACATGTGACTCTTTATCCTTGATCCTTTTTTCGGCATCGTTGATCTTTTTATCCCTGGCAAGAATTACCTTTTCGTGTTCAGATTTTAATTCAATGAACTTTTCCTTGGCCTGAAGTATTTTATCTTTTTTGATACTCTCTCCCTCGGCTTTAGCTTCCCTGATAATACCGGCTGCCTCTTTCTTGGCATTTGCAAGCGTTTGTGAGGCCTGTTTTTTTTCAAGCAACTTGGCTATCCCAAAACCTATGGCCAGGGCAACTATAGCTATAATTATTGGTAGTATTTCCATCTTCAATGTTTAGTTAGATATATAAAAAAAGCCTGTATTAGTTGTGTTTTGTACTAAACTCCTTAAAATCAAGTTTAGGGCTAACAAGCTGATCAATAATCCGCTCTCCCGTTAGGGACACGGCACGCTTTTACAACTTAGACTCACCCTCTTTAAAGAATTCGTGTTGAGTTTATCAAAAAAATCACTAATACAGGCAGTAACCTTATTATATTTAAAGAACTTATTAAGCTAAATGATCCTGAAGCAATTGGTTAAGTGATCGTAACTTATCTTCTGCTTCCAGCATTTCGCTAGATTTATCTATTGTTTTTTGTTCGGTTTGGGCAGCAAATTGCAACGCGCACATTGCCAATACATCCTGTTTATCCCTTACCGCATAATTCTGCTCAAACTGTTTGATCATAGCTTCTATCTTTTTAGCCGCTTTCCTTAAGCCTTCTTCCTGACTTGGCTGAATAGTAAGCGGATAAACGCGGTCTGCAATCGATATTTTGATCTTCAGTTTATCTTCCATTATTTAAATTTATTCA
>CAYWAB010000041.1:0-19010 GCA_964456105.1 uncultured Christiangramia sp.
TACTTATCATCATACCATGTTCGAAATGCTGGGGAACTGGAGCTTTGGGGACTATTTTAAAAAAGAGGCCATAAATTGGGCATGGGAATTACTGACAAAAGTTTATAAGATAGATCCTGAAAATCTTTATGTATCTGTTTTCGAAGGAAGTGACGATGCCGATAATTTAGGGCTGGACTCTGAGGCTTTGGAATTATGGAAGGAAATCGTTCCTGAAGATCGTATCATTTACGGAAACAAAAAGGATAACTTCTGGGAAATGGGAGATCAGGGACCATGCGGACCTTGTTCAGAAATCCATGTTGATATTCGATCGAAGGAAGAGAAAGAGCAAACTCCGGGAAGAGACCTGGTAAATCAGGATCATCCGCAGGTGGTGGAAATCTGGAATCTTGTATTTATGCAGTATAACCGAAAAGCGAACGGCGATCTGGAAGAGCTTCCTGAAAAGCACATAGACACCGGGATGGGATTTGAGCGTCTCTGTATGGTATTGCAGAATACCACCTCTAATTACGATACCGATGTATTCACTCCTCTTATTGCTGAAATAGAAAAGATCACAGGAAGCAAATATGCTAAGAAAGAGGAAATAGATATAGCTATAAGGGTAATAGCAGACCACGTTAGGGCCGTGGCATTTTCCATTGCAGATGGACAATTGCCCAGCAATACCGGGGCAGGTTATGTTATCAGAAGAATTTTAAGAAGGGCTATCAGGTATGGCTTTACTTTTCTTGATACCAAAGAGCCTTTCATATTTAAACTTATTCCAACCCTCAGCAAGGAAATGGGATCGGCCTTTCCGGAACTTAAGAGTCAGAAGCAATTAATGGAAAATGTAATTAAAGAAGAGGAAGCCTCTTTTTTAAGAACATTAGAGCAGGGGCTTGTGCTTCTGGATAATCTAATGAAGGAAGCTGATGATAAAGAAGTTTCAGGGGAGAAGGCTTTTGAATTATATGACACCTATGGATTTCCAATAGACCTTACAGCGCTAATTCTAAGGGAAAATGGTTTTGACCTTGATGAAGAAGGCTTTGGCAGGGAATTGCAAAAGCAGAAAGACCGTTCAAGAAAGGCTACTCAGATCAGCGCCGGGGACTGGATAGAAATTGGTGAGATTAAAACAGAATCCTTTGTTGGTTATGACCAGTTAGAAGCCGATGTGAAAATCGCGAAATACCGGAAAGTGGAATCCAAAAAGAAGGGTGAAATGTATCAGATAGTATTGGATCGGACTCCTTTTTATCCGGAAGGAGGGGGGCAAATTGGCGATAAAGGTATTTTAATGTCGGCCGAAGGAGAGGTTATTGATATACTTGATACTAAAAAGGAGAATAATCTCATAGTTCATTTCGCAAAAGACCTGCCAAAGGATCCTGAAGGAGAGTTTGAAGCAATAGTCAATCGAACAAAAAGAGCTGAGACTGCAGCTAACCATACGGCCACTCACTTATTGCACCAGGCTCTTAGACATGTACTTGGAACTCATGTTGAGCAGAAGGGGTCTATGGTGCAAAGTGATTATTTGAGATTCGATTTTTCACACTTCAGTAAAGTAACTCAAGAGGAACTTGAGAAGGTAGAAGATTTTGTAAATGCCAGGATTAGGGAACACCTAGGTCTGGATGAACAAAGAAATATTTCCTACGATGAGGCAGTAAACCAGGGAGCGATAGCTCTTTTTGGTGAAAAATATGGAGACTCGGTGAGAGCAATAAGGTTTGGAGATTCCATGGAGCTCTGTGGTGGTACTCACGTACAGAATACCTCAGAGATATGGTATTTTAAGATCGCTGGTGAATCTGCCGTAGCTTCGGGAATTCGAAGAATCGAAGCAATAACCGGAGAAGCGGCGATGAAATATTTCGAAGAGCAAACTAACATCCTCGAAGAAATAAAAAAAGAGCTTAAAAATCCAAACGATCCAGTCAAGGCTGTTAATAGCCTAAAAGAGGAGAATGCGGCCCTGAAGAAACAAGTCGAGGGACTGTTAAAGGATAAGGCTAAAAATCTGAAATCTGAAGTTAAGGATGAAATTAGAAAAGTGAATGGTATAAATTTCCTTTCCAAAAAGATAGATCTTGATGCAGCCGGTATAAAAGATCTTTCTTTCCAGTTGTCGGAAGAGATCGATAAGCTTTTCCTTTTATTTGGAACTGAACAAAATGGTAAGGCTTTACTTTCCTGTTACATATCCAAAGACCTGGTTAAGGAAAAGGATCTTAATGCTGGTACCATTGTTCGTGAACTTGGGAAATATATACAAGGAGGAGGGGGAGGTCAACCCTTCTTTGCCACTGCAGGAGGGAAGGATCCTGACGGACTTAATGAAGCATTGCAAAAAGCTGAAAGTTTTATCAAATAGATTTAAAAATCCCGGTATTTCTGCCCGGGATTTTTTATTTTAAGTATATGAATTTTAGCACTCCTGTACCAATTGGGGAAGGTTTTCCCAAAATCGATCATAAGAAACGGATTTTTCTTATGGGCTCTTGTTTTGTGGAAAATATTGGGAGAAGGTTCGACTGGTTTAAGTATCAGAATTTACAGAATCCAATTGGTATCATTTTTCATTCCTCCCCAATGAGGAAATTCTTCCAGCGGCTGGCCTCCAACGAACCTTATACTGAAAAGGATGTCTTTGAGTTTAATGAAGCTTGGCAAAGTATGGAGGCTCACTCTGTAATGAGGAGAAAAGAAAAGCAGGAATGTATTAACGATCTTAATAAGGAACTTGACAACAGCATGGAATTCATTCGATCAGCTTCACATGTCATAATCAGTCTTGGGACTGCCTGGGCATATGTGGAAAGAAAATCAGAAAAAGTGGTTGCCAATTGTCACAAAGTGCCTCAGAAGGAATTTTATAAAGAGCTTTCCTCGGTTGAACAAATCATAAATGACCTGGAGGTTATTGCTCATTCACTAAATGAGTTAAATGATGAGCTCAAGATCATTTTAACCGTATCACCGGTAAGACATTTAAAAGATGGTTTGATCGAGAATCAAAGAAGTAAAGCGCATTTAATTACTGCGGTCCACCAATTCCTGGAAAGAAAAAGTCATAAGGAAACCTTTTCCTACTTTCCTTCCTATGAGATCCTGATGGACGAATTAAGGGACTATAGATTTTATAGTGAAGATATGCTTCATCCAAATGAGGTTGCGGTCAAATATATCTGGAAGAAGTTTTCAGAAAACTGGATCTCAGAAAATTCTCTCGAGCTAAATAAAGAAATTGATAAGATCCAAAGAGGGCTTTCTCATCAAATTCGCGCAGAAAACTCCATCTCACATAAGAAATTTCTTACGAAAATAAAAACTAAAATCGAGGAAATTCACAAAAAATACCCTGAAATAACCTTTTCTTAGGCCTTGCTATTGTTGGGATTGTCAATTTATTAATAGAAAAGGAACATTATTTTTACCTATTATATTAAAATATTCGTATTTTTATCAAACGAATTCAACGTAATAAATTGCTGATTATCGAAGGATGTACACCTGATATAGTTAGTCCATTATGAAGAATTTCTTTTCTAAAATTTGTTGGGGTAGATTTTAGAATATACTAGAGGACGGGTGGGGCCGTCCTTTAGTTTTTTATAACAACGACATTTCTGGCCTTTTTAGTATTTCGGCAATTCCCTTTTCCTTCCTTTTTTTATTACCTTTTCGCTTCAATTTATAGAAGATGAAAAATTTCATAATCGGCATACTAATTCTTTTTGTTACAATTCTTGGTTTTATGATTTGGGATGAAAGGAATAGCCAGGAAAGACTTCTTGAAGAAAATACCGACCTTATTCAGGAGCAGGTTCGGAAGGTAGGCAAACTGGTAGTGACTGAAGGTAATTTCTCACAAGTTTTCACCTATAAGAATTCTAAAAGTTTTTACCTGGATATCTTTTCAGCACGAAAAAAAGCGCTAATAGTTGTGAATGCAGATGTTTCGATAGCCTATGACCTTAGTAAACTGGAAATAGAAATAGATAAGGAAAATAGAAAAGTTATAATTAAGGATATACCCGAGGAGGAAATAAGCATTAATCCGAATATCAAATATTATGATGTTACTCAGGATTATTTAAATCAATTCGAAGCTGAGGATTATAATGAGATAAAGGAGCGTATCGAGAATAACCTGAAAGAAAAGATCAGAAATTCCTCACTTAAGAAAAATGCAAAAAACAGGCTGATAAGTGAATTACAGAAGATTTATATACTCACCAATAGTATGGGCTGGACCCTTGAATATCAGAACCGGATCATCAATTCTTCAGAAAATCTTGAGCAGATCAAACTTTAGGTAGCGCCATTCTTGATTCTGTCATTTCTATTCCGTCATCGATAAGATGAGCAACTGTCGGTCTTCGTTCCTTTAGTTCCTGTAGATAAGCTTTAACTTCTTTGGCCAGATTTTGATCATCATCCATAGCCAGTTCATAGATCTCTACAGATAACAGCCAGTCTTTTGGATGGTGTTTTTTTACGATATCGAACGCTGCATTCAAAGAAAATTTAGTGTTTTCTCCTTCCCGGATGTTTCTAACCGATTTGTATAAGGATTCCAGTTCTTCTCTTTCAGGAGTCTTTTTGCTTTTTATGGTCGTGGTTGATGGGGTATGGGTGATAAGATCAAATGAATTATGATCTGCAGGCCCTGCGAAAGCCGATATCACTTCCTTGCCTACCGCCATATCGTACTTACCCCATTCTGGTTTGAATAGAATTGTTTCATTATAAGTTACAGTACAATTCCTGAAGCTGATCAAAATGATCTTGCCTTGCAGGTTTCGTGTTCCTGTAATGATCTCTCCTTCTACCTTGATACCGCCTTCAAATTCAAGAATTACGTTTTCTCCTTCGTAAATCGCATAGGCCCTAAGATCTCTTGGGCTCATATCCTCTATGGCTAAATTGATCCCTTTAAGTTTTCCTACTGGAGATCCAAATCCATCAGGATGGTTGAGTGTACCATGACCTACCAATTCTTTTTCTCTTGAAGATAGTGCCGTTTTACCGGTGGTTTGGAAATAAATTGGTCTGCCTTCATGGGCTATGACATTGGAGAAATTTCCGGATATCTGAATTCCTGTGCTAAGTTCCACAGTTCCTATGCTCTTAGAGTCTATAAGTTTTTGAATTCCGCTTAATCCTCCTTTTCGGAGTGCCATTTTATTGGCGAATTCTTCCAGGACAAGACTTAAATGGGCAAAATCTGGAGTTACATATAACTGCGGTTGTGGTTTTGTAATATCAAATTCCTGTTCAGAAGCAACTATTGTATAGGGCAGCTTTTTTATTTTATCTGTCAAACATGATTTACTCTCCCCGATAGAGGATAATAGCCCGGCTCCGTAAATCTTTGGGTTTTCCAGTGTACCTATTAGCCCATATTCAACAGTCCACCAGTGCAAATTCCTTATCTGTGCCATCTCACTTGGTTCGACATCGGCGTTCTGAAGATCTTCAACCTTCTTTTCAACCTCTTTTATTGTATCCTCCGGAGTGTCCTCGGCTTCCTTTAAAATGGATAGCTCCCTGATTGCTTCGTAAACTTCATAATCGTGAGAACTGGAGATCGCCTTACATCCAATCTCACCAAATCTTCTTAAGTATTCAGCATATTCTGGATTAGCGATTATTGGAGCATGTCCCGCTCCTTCATGAATGATATCCGGAGCTGGTGTATATTCTATATGTTCCAGTTGTCTAATATCACTGGCAATCACTAAAACATTATAAGCCTGGAATTCCATAAAAGCGGCAGGAGGAATAAATCCGTCTACAGCAACTGCTGCCCAGCCTATTTCCTTGAGGATTCTGTTCATTCCATACATATTAGGAATACTGTCAATGGAAATCCCTGTTTGCTTCAATCCGTCCAGATAAGAATTATGTGCAACCTTACTTAGGTATTCCACATTCTTTCTCATCACATAGCGCCATACAGCCTGATTTATGGGAGTGTAATCTTCATAATTCTGGGGCTTGATATATTGCTTGAGATGGGCCGGAAGCCTTTCCAGTATTTCGTTCGACTGAATATTATCTAACATGCTTTGTGTTTACTAAATCGTTTGAGTAAAAGTACAAAATTTGAAAAAGAAAGAGAAGCTTTTAAGCTCACTGCATGGTATAAAAAAGCCCCTTTTCTAAGGGGCTGATATCGTTGATTTTAATTTTCTTCTCCGGGAGGATACTTTTCCATGATCCTAGAGACGATCTCATTGATCCTTTCCTGTTTCTTATTTACTTCACGTGCCAGGGCGGCTGTTCCCATTCCCTGCCATACGAGTTCCTTGTCGTCTGCATCTATAAGGTCAATGTATAAAGTGCCTTCACTTGTCCTGCTTACGGTATTGAATCCGCTACCCCAGTACCATGGGTTCCATCCCCATCCATATCCCCAGTAAGGAAAGTTGTTCTGGTAGATATTGATGTTTTCATTGGTCTTGGTGAATATGCTAATCAAAAGATCCGGATTTTCAGACTTGACAAAACCTTTTTCCTGCATCTCGTTCTCGATAGCTCTTAATATCCTTTTCTTATCCAGGTCAGAAATATCCGCCTTATCTATCCCTGGTTTAAAAAAAGCAAAGGTTTTATATTCATCGAAATCTGCCTGGCGATCATAGTCTGAAGCAACTCTTACTGATACGCATGAAGTAAAAAATACTGCGAAGAGCAACAGAACAGGAGTAAATTTTAAGAATTTCATAAAGGTCCAATTTAAGTTAGTAATCATTTGCTAAAAAAATCGCAGATCAGATATGCCAGGGGGATTTAGTTTTCATTCTCTTAAACGAACTCAACAAATATTCTAAACTGTTGTTTCCTGATCTGAGTTTTACGTATTCTTCTATTTAAAACCCAAAATGACATAGCTTTGAAGCGATCTTTATCTCTAAAAGTGCTCAACAATCGTGCCGAAGGAAAATTGAGAGATGCAGAGAGCTTTTGTAAGCTTACTTTTCCTGTCGGTTGGTTTTTTTGTTAAAACCATAAGGACAATGCCTGCAACCGCTTTCACAGCAATAACCTCTCTTTAAATGATATTGTTCAGTAAAACAGCGGTATCCTTCGGGAGTCAGGTAATAATCGCCATCCTCAATTGGAATTCTTTTTTTCTGAAACTTCATAGTGCTAAATTACAATTTCTTATCTTGAATTCATGATTTTGATCGTTAACAAAAGATTGCTTTCCGGTAGGTTTAAGGGCATAAGCTTATGGCCTTTTGTGATATTGGAGAACAAAAGACTCAAGCAGGATAAATACTTTTTAAATCATGAAAGAATCCATCTAAGACAACAACTGGAACTTCTTGTGATCCTTTTTTATATCTGGTATGCCGTGGAATTCTTTATAAAATATCATAGATACGGAAATGCCCTAAGCGCATACAGGCATATTAGTTTTGAGAGAGAAGCCTATCGCAGGGAAAATGATCTTGACTATCTCAAGAACCGTCCTTTCTGGGCTTTCATAAATTTTTTTTAATCTTATTAATGTTTAAAACAGCTATTCTTTTTAAGTAATCCTTCCGAAATTTATATAATCCAATGGACTTCCTTTAATTTTGCATCATGCAGCACTTTTTTACTGATAAGCTTATCGGTGATACACCAAATGAGTTCATTAGAGAATTCAATAGAGGGGTAAGATTATGGATTAAAAGAGAGGACCTATTACATCCGGAGGTATCCGGAAATAAATTCCGCAAACTAAAATATAATATCAAGGCTGCAAAAGAGCAGCGTCAGGATACTTTACTCACCTTTGGTGGAGCACATTCTAACCATATTGCAGCTACAGCTGCAGCCGGAAATATTTTAGGTTTTAAAACTATTGGAGTGATCCGGGGTGACGAGCTGGAGAATTATACGGAAAATTGGAGTTCCACTTTGAGATATGCAAAATCCCGTGGAATGAGCTTTAAATTTTTGAGCAGAGAACAATACCGCGAAAAGGAATCAGCGCAAGTTATTAAGGCCTTAAGAGATCAATTCGGTGAATTTTACCTTATTCCTGAAGGAGGAACTAATGAAAAGGCAATACATGGCTGTGAAGAAATATTGAAAAAGAAGGATGATGAATTCGATTTTATTTGTTCCTCAGTTGGTACTGGGGGTACACTTTCCGGCATAATCAGAGCTTCGAAGCCTCATCAAAAAATCCTAGGTTTTTCCGCGCTAAAGTCTCACCATCTTGAAGCAGAGATCAAAAGCCACGTAAATGGGCAAAACTGGGAGATCCTTCTGGACTATCATTTTGGAGGCTACGCGAAAGTAAACGCCGAGCTAATCCAATTTATGAATCTTTTTCAGGAAAAATATAGGATCATTCTTGATCCTGTCTATACAGGGAAATTACTTTTTGGTATTTTTGATCTTATAAAGAAGGATTATTTTCCGTCTAATTCCAGGATCCTGGCCATTCATACTGGTGGGCTTCAGGGAATTGATGGGATGAATGCTTTCTTAGAAAAAAAGAACCTGCCTCAAATAAATGTTTGATATGAAACTTGACCGAGTATTGTTGTTTTGCTTCATAGTTTTTACAGTGATTTCCTGTGGAAGCAAAAAAAAGGTAGTAACTACAAAAGAAAGGGTTCAAAAAGAAGAACCTGTTAAACCTTCCATCGCAGATAATCCCTCGGAACCTTCTACGGAACAACCAAATTCTTATATATATACTATAGAAGAGTATATCAAGGAATTTGCCCCTATCGCCCAGGAAGAGATGAGGTTATACCGAATTCCTGCAAGCATTACACTTGCGCAGGGAATTTTGGAATCTGGTGGCGGCAAAGGCGATCTTACTCGAAGGGCGAATAATCATTTCGGGATAAAATGCCACGACTGGAAAGGGGAAAAGGTTTATCATGATGATGATGAGCGGGGAGAATGTTTCAGAAAATACAGACATGCGAAGTATTCCTACCGGGACCACTCGCTTTTTCTTAGTGGCCGTGGAAGGTATGCTAGTCTTTTCGATCTGGATCCCGATGATTATGTGGGCTGGGCAGAAGGCCTAAGGGAAGCTGGTTATGCAACCGACAGAAAATATCCTGATAAACTGATCGGACTCATAGAACGATACGAACTTTACAAATATGATGCAGAGATCCTTACCGGATCGGCTCCAAAATACAGTTCGGTTCAGGAAAAAAAATCGGAGAAACATATTGTAAAAAAGGGGGATACTTTGTATTCTATCGCTAAGTATTACAATACAACAGTCGAGGATTTAAAACGTGCTAATAAACTTGATGGAAATAACATATCCATAGGACAGGTACTGAAAATAAAATAGATAAGAGGATTTATGATTTATAAAAGGAGTAGTGAGTTGTTTGCCAATGCGCAAAAAGTGATTCCTGGTGGTGTTAACTCACCGGTTAGAGCATTTAAAGCAGTAGGGGGAGACCCAATATTTATAAAAAAAGCTGAAGGTGCTTACCTGTATGATGAGGATGATAATAAACTAATAGATTATATAAATTCCTGGGGACCTATGATCCTTGGTCACGCGCACAAGCCTGTGGTAGATGCCGTGGTTGACAGAGCGAGAAAGGGAACATCCTTCGGAACACCAACAGAACTGGAGACCAGGATCGCAGAACTCGCAGTGAAGATGGTTCCCAATATCGATAAAATAAGAATGGTAAATTCCGGTACGGAAGCCTGTATGAGCGCCGTGCGACTTGCCAGGGGATTCACAGGAAAGGAGAAGATCATTAAATTTGCCGGGTGTTATCATGGGCATAGCGATTCCTTTCTTATTCAGGCAGGGAGTGGCGCAATGACCTTTGGAACCCCTAATAGTCCAGGAGTAACCCAGGGCACGGCGAAGGATACTCTTCTGGCGACATACAATGATCTGGAAAATGTAAAGGAGCTAGTAGCAGCAAATAAAGAGGAGATCGCCTGTATCATCTTAGAACCTGTTGCGGGAAATATGGGTTGTATTCCTCCGGCAGAAGGATTTCTGGAAGGATTGAGAAAGATCTGTAATGAAACCGGGATTTTATTAATTTTCGATGAAGTGATGACGGGTTTCAGGCTTGCTGCAGGGGGAGTCCAGCAAAGACTGGGAGTAAATGCTGATATTGCCTGTTTTGGAAAGGTTATAGGTGGCGGATTACCTGTAGGGGCATTTGCTGCCCGAAATGAGATTATGGATTACCTAGCACCTGTAGGTCCGGTCTACCAGGCAGGAACTTTAAGCGGAAATCCTCTTGCCATGGCAGCGGGTTTTGCAATGCTAACCGAATTATATGAGAATCCTGGCATCTTCGAAAGTATCGATAAGAAGACTGAATATCTTCACAATGGAATGGCAGAAGCTTTGAAATCAAATGATGTGACACATACTATCAACAGGATAGGTTCTATGATCTCGGTACATTTTCATGTAGAGCCTGTTACCGATTTTGCATCGGCCGCCAGGGCTGCTGAAAACGGAATTTTCAATAAATTTTTCCATGGAATGCTTCAAAACGGGGTCTATATCGCGCCCAGTGCATTTGAGACCTGGTTTATAACAGATGCACTTTCTTACGAAGATCTGGATGCCACTATCGACGCAGTAAGGAAAGTGGCTAAGACACTTTAGGAGAATTCATCACTAACAATTCTTCCAGGTAAGACCTGGAATTGGAAAGGCGGGGAACTTTATGTTGTCCGCCTACTTTATTTTGTTTTTTCAGCCAGTCATAAAAAAGATCCTTTCTGGCTGTGTGAATTGTAGGCATCCTAAGCGTCATATTGTTATATCGCTTGGCCTCGTAATCACTGTTAACTTCCTGTAAGGCAAGATCGAGCTGCTTTTTGAAATTATCAAAATCCCTTGGTGGGGTTTTAAACTCTATCATCCATTCATGAGCTCCTTTTTCTTTACCTTCCATAAATACCGGAGCGACGGTATAATCCTTTATTTCGCAGCTGGTGACCAGGGAAACTTTCTTTAAAGCCTTCTCTGCATTCTCGATGATCAGTTCCTCTCCAAATACATTGATGTGATGTTTAGTTCTACCCGATACTTTTATACGATAGGGACTAGTATCTGTAAACCGAACGGTATCCCCGATCTTGTATCTCCATAAACCTGCATTCGTGGTAATGACCACGGCATAATTCCTTCCAATTTCCACCTCGCTTAGCGGAATAGCAATTTCTTCATCGGTACCATAACTATCCATTGGGATGAATTCGTAAAAGATCCCGTAATCCAAAAGTAAAAGAAGGTCTTTGGTATCATTATGGTCCTGACAAGCAAAGAATCCTTCAGAAGCATTATAGATCTCATAGAACCTGAAATCTTCTTTGGGAAGGATCTTTTGATACTGCGGAGCATAAGGCTCAAAGCTTACTCCCCCGTGAAAATAGACCTCAAGTTGCGGCCATACTTCGAAAAGATTGGTTTTCCCTGTTGTTTCCAGAACATTATTTAAAAGCACGAGCATCCAGCTTGGGACACCGGCAAGGCTGGTCACTTTCTCTTTAATAGTTTCATCAACTATCGCCTGCATTTTGTATTCCCAGTCATGCATCAGAGATACTTCGTTGCTTGGCGTACTGCTGAATTCTGCCCAGAAAGGCATATTATCTATTAGAATTGCCGAAAGGTCTCCATAACAAGTTCCATTTTCTCTGTAAAGCTCTTTGCTGCCACCCAGCCTCAAACTTTTTCCCGTGAAAAACTGGGATTGGGGATTATTGTTTAGGTAGATACAAAGCAGGTCTTTACCCGCAGCATAGTGGCATGATTCAAGGGAGTCCTGGCTTACAGGTATGAATTTGCTTTTGGAACTGGTGGTACCGCTGGATTTGGCGAACCATTTAATTGGCGTGGGCCAGAAGATATTTGTTTCCCCCCTTCTGCTCCTTTCGATACATGCTTCGTAATCCTCATATTTCTGAATAGGTACACGCTCCTTAAAGGTTTCATACGAATTGATCTCAGAGAAATTATAGCGCTTACCAAATTCCGTATGCTGTGCCTTCTTGAGGAGGTTCTTAAGCAGTTCATTCTGAACTTCGTGAGGATATTTAATGAATAATTCCATTTGGTGGATACGCTTCTTGAGAAACCACGAAGCAATTGAATTGACTAATGGAATTGGCATTATTCTTTTTATCTTTAACGCTTATTTACAGGCGCAGGTTAACTGGTTAAAAATAATGGAAACTTTGTACCCTGCAAAAAAATCATTCAGCCTATACTAAAAAATACTTGATGAGATACGAAGGTGTTCTAACCAAAATGCGAACAGAATTAGCGGAAGAGGTTCAATATTACCTGATCTGGGAAAATGATTTTATTAATTTGAATCAGGTCATCGGAAAAAAACTAAGTATCAATTTCCTGAAATACCAGTGTTTGAGTTGTGGACTTGAGAAGAAGATATTCAGGCAGGGCTATTGTTATGACTGTTTCAACGCTATTCCCCAGGCAGGGGATTGGGTAATAAACCCTGAACTTAGTAAAGCACATCTTGATGTTGAAGATCGTGATCTTGAATACGAAAAACGAGCCCAGCTGCAACCCCATATCGTTTATCTGGCGAATTCAAGTGATGTAAAAGTAGGAGTTACAAGAAAGTCTCAGATACCTACCCGCTGGATCGATCAGGGGGCTCATGAAGCAATAGAGATAGTTGAAGTGCCAAACAGGTATTTGGCCGGTATTACAGAGGTAGCTCTTAAAGAGCATGTTTCTGATAAGACCAACTGGAGAAAGATGCTAACTAATGAAATTCTCGATCTTGATCTTGCAGAGGAAAGAGAAAAATTAAAAGAATTTATTCCTGAAGAAGCAAAGGACTATTACCTGGCAAATAATAAGGAGACCGAGATAAAATTCCCAGTAAAGGAATTTCCAAAAAAGATTAAGACCCTAAACCTCGGAAAAAGTCCTTTTTATGAAGGGGTACTAAACGGCATCAAAGGTCAGTACCTCATTTTTGATGATGGAACCGTTTTTAATGTAAGAGGTCATGAAGGTTTCGTAGTAGAATTGAACATCCATTAAATCCTCGTAATTAATAATTTTCAGATTTTTAGGCTTTTTTTTGAACATATTTAAATTTAACACCTTCATTTTTAAGTAATTATGATAGGTTGATGAGAGGAATTCATTTATTTTTATAGCTCGCTATAAAACTATTTGTTCATGAAATCAAACTCTCTCCCGCGTCGTGACTGGATCAAAAAAAGTCTTTTATCTATAGGTGCAATTGCAGTAGCTCCACAAGTTCTTTGGTCTAATCAGGTTAAATCTGCTTTAGCTTCCAATAGCAGGTTCATCTATAACACCTCGGGTTTTAATGAATTTACACCTCCACGCTTTCCAGACCTTGATAACTTGAAGGCCAGGTTGATGTGGAATGAGAATCCCTATGGACCGTCGAAAAAAGCCGCTGAGGCATTTCAGAAAGAGGTATGGGCTGGGAATCACTACTCATGGAATACACTTTCACAACTTACTGATAAAATTGCTGAAAAGGAAGGGGTTTTACCTGAACAGGTAATGCTGGGACCTGGATCTTCGGACCTGCTTGAAAAAACTGCTGTTGTGTTTTTCCAGAATGGAGGGAATGTAGTAAGTGCAGACCCAAGTTATATGTCTTTGGTAGCTGTGGCTAAAGCCGCGGGTGGAAACTGGAAAAGCATTAAGCTCACTTCAGATTATCAGCATGATCTTGATGCAATGGAAGCTGCTATAGATAGCGATACGAAACTGGTTTATATAACTAATCCTAATAATCCTACTGCCACTATCACAGATGTAGATAAATTAAAGGATTTCTGTAGCAGGGTGTCAGAAAAGGTTCCTGTTTTTATCGATGAGGCATACATAGAACTTTCCAAGGATGGAATGGCTAACAGTATGGCTCCTTTGGTAGCTGAAGGTAAAAATATCTTTGTATCACGAACCTTTTCAAAAATTCATGGAATGGCCGGTCTGCGGATTGGTTATATGATAGGGCAAAAGAATACACTGGATAAGATCAATGACATTACCCGTGGTGGAATGGGACTTACAGGCCCTAGTATTGCCGCTGCTTCTGCCAGCATGGATAATGATCAGTTCCTTTCAGATTGTCGCGAAAAGCTGATCGCCGCGAGATCCTATTTTGAAAAATATCTAGAGAAGAAGAATATAAGTTATATGCCTTCAGAAACCAATTTCATCATCTTTCCTTTAGAGATGGCCGGTGACGAATTCCTGAACCAGATATATGACAGGGATATGGCAGTTAGAGCATTTCATTTCTGGGATCAGGATTGGTGCCGTGTTAGTATGGGTACAATGGAAGAGATGGAATTGCTAACCGGTGCCTTGGATGAGATCCTTGTATAAACGAGAAAAAAATCTTTGATGGAAGTAAGCCTTCAAAAAACTTTATTTTTTTTACTTTTTATAGGTATAGGTTTACTTCTAAAGGTCAAGTTCCGTAATAAAGATGAGGTCGCAGGAATAAAAAAGATAATTCTTAACCTTGCTCTTCCTGCAACAATTTTTATCGCACTTCTTGGAATCGATCTTAAAGCAGATCTTTTTCTATTGCCATTTTTGGCTTTAGCATTAAATGCACTTCTATTTATTATTTTTCCGTTTCTGCTTCCTTTTTGCGGGGTAAGAAAGAATTCTGCGGAGTTCCGTACTGCGGCATTGCTGGTTCCTTCGTTGGCTCCAGGGTTATCTTCATTCCCTTTTATTCTAGAATACCTTGGTGATGGTTACCTGGCAAAGGCAGCAATGGCAGACCTTGGCAATAAAGTATTTGTTTTGCTGATTCTTTACATTGTTGCGATGAACTGGCATTACAAGATCACCAAAAAAAGAGCGAATAGTAAGAGATCGAGATTCGTAGATCTTTTGAAAGCTCTTTTCTATGAACCGGTTAATATTTTTATCATAATCGCAGTGATACTTCTTTCCTTCGATTTGCACCTGGAAAATATACCTTCAATAATCACCGAGTCCTTAAAAAGACTAAGTTTATTAATGACTCCTTTGGTTCTTCTGTTCATTGGTCTTGCTGTTTCCATAAAGAAAAATCAGTTTAGCAAGATCTTGAGCCTGCTGGTTCTAAGAGCAGGAATAGTTATAATGATAAATTGCCTCTTTATCTGGCTTACCGGCGTAAATATTGGAAATGCTCGCCTATTGATCCTGGCCTTTTCTATGAGCGCATGTAGTTTCTGGCCTTATGCGCATATAGCTGTGGTTGGCTTGAGGGAGACCGAATCTGGGAAGGGTGAAAAAACCTTCTCAGGGAGAATGGCTATTAACATCCTCGCTCTTTCTTTTCCCTTTTCTATTTTAATGATCCTTGGATTTTTTACAGCGGGTGAAAAAGTTACCGGCCTGCAATTTCTATTACCAATCTCTATAACTTTGATCCTGGTTGGAATTTTACCTAAGCTTTTATATTCTAAAAACCCTGCTCAGGTAAGAGCTGGAAAAAGGATAACTCCCGAGCTTGAAAATACTGTGACTGAGAAATATTAATTATTCTTAGTAGTGTCCTTGGGCTTTGTTTTCTTTTTAATTAAGCCACCAAGAATCTCTTTAGCTGCATTTTGAACCTGCTCCTGCTGTGATTTAGCAATAGAATCCTTCTTAGCCGGAACTTTGGCCTGAGTACTATCTGTTCTCGTAGAATCTATAACAAAAGGCTCTTTAGGATCTCTTTTTCCTTTTAAAATATCATTAATTGCGTCAATTCCTTTTTGCTGAAGGTTTTTATTTTGCTGGCTAATAATCTTCTGAGTAAGGTTACTAACAGCCTGCTTCATATTTAAATTGATCTGGGGACTTTGGAAATTACCGCTGATCCCTATTGGAAGGGCTACTGTCATATTCTGGATATTCTCTCCGCTAAGCTTTCCTAAAGTACTACCCACTTCAGATCCTAAATATTTTGCAGGAATATCCAGGGTGAGATCGTAATCCATGGTCATGTCAAAACTATGTCCTCCAGCAACTTTTACGTTTATATCCTTGATCGAAAAATCAAAAGGATTTATTTGCACTTTACCATCATTAAAGCTTAGCTGAGTCTTCAAATTACTAAGATCTAAATCCTGAAGGTTGATAAAATCCAGCTGACTGTTCAGCCGGCTGAGTAAAGCCGCTTTTTCAGGATTTATTTCCGCAGTAAGGATTTGCGCAAAAGCGTCTCCGGCAATACTGCTTAAATTCGGAGTAAGGTCATTATTAAGATCACCGTTCAGTTTTATGGTGGACTGAAGTTTTCCTTCCAGGGCTGTTGCCAGTGGAGCTAGGCTTTGCATAAGTTCCAGGCCGTTAAAGGAGGAGGCGATGTCCAGAGAGTTCAAATTCAGGTTCATGTCAAAAACGGGAGTTGTTCCCTTTGTAGAAACCATCCCGTCAAGACCTATTTTTCCATTGAAAATATCTGTTGAAATATTTTGCAGGCTAGCAGTCTCATTTTCAATTAAAAGCACACCGGTAGCATTTTTAAGATTTAGGTCGTCGTAAAGGACATTAGCAGCATTGAAGCTGATTCTAATATCAAGAAAAGAAGGGATCTTTACCGCTTCTTCCCCTGTTGTTTTCGTCACTTTTACTTCATTCCCGTTTTCGTCGCTTTCGGTGCTTTCAGTAGTTTCAGCGACCATGAAATCATTAACGGAGAAGGTATCTGAATTAACCTTGAATTCTCCTCTAAGTTTTTGGTCGGTAAAAAGGAAGCCCATTAAATTCTGAAGGCTACCGCTGGCATTTATATCGGTTTTCCCTGTGGTAAGAACAAGTTCTGGCACGCGAACACTTCCCTGATTAAAATTCAGATTAGCTTTCGCGATTTTCACTTCGTTCGGGATTTCTGGAGAGGTATATCCAAAATCTTTAATGGAAGCCGTACCACTGCTATTTACGTTCTGGTACTGTTCATTCTCTATAGAACGCATACTGAAGTTTGTCTTAACATCTGCAGTAAGGATTCCTTTTAGATCCTGTTCCAATTCCAAAGGATAAGCTTTGCGGATGTTCGCAAGGTTAATAGTTCCATTAAGCGCCAGATCAACCAGCATATTTTCAGTAATGTTCTTAAGATTTCCGGTTGCAGAAAACCTGTCTTCATCTATTCTAAAGGTGGCCTTCTTAATATTTATATAGGTCTCCTCTGCGATGCCGGTATCGTTTAACACCTCTATATCAAGATTAATGTCCTGTACACCCTTCGGAAGATCAGGATACTTGAAGGAAGCATTACTGGAGGTGATCTTAATATTCATTTTTGGAATATAAATGTCATCAGCCCTACCAAATATCTGCCCATCGACAATGAAATCTCCTTTTGTGTCTACGTTCTCTATGTTCTTTGCGTAAGTTTCGGGAATTACGGCAAGGAAGTTTTTAAAGTCTGAGGATGGTGTCTTAAACCTGATATCCATTTCCGTATACTCTTCATATACCTGTACATACCCGTCAAAAGTTAAGGGCAACTGGTTTACAAATGCTTCATTCTCCAGGAAGGTATACTTGTTTTCATTTAAATTTAACTGGATGATAGCATCAAGCCGGAGATTATGTCTTTTTAGATAATTTATCCCATCATAGTCCAGCGAAACAAGGGCCTCAGAATAAGTATCCAGTTCAGATTCATCTACAGAAAAATCACCGGTCCCTTCATGATTTAACTTCTCGATATCGAGAGAAGTTTTAGCTGGAATATCATGATACTTAATTCTTGTATTATTTACTTCGTAATGTTTCAGGTCGAGGCTGAAAGCAGAACTTTCAGAAGCAGTTGTGGCGGTATCTTCTTTTGCAATGTCGTAATTGGCATTTCCGGTCGAATCTATCTTAATATTGAAATAGCCATTATTAAGAATAAGTTCGTCGATCTGTTTGGGCTCCTCACTACTTTTAAATAATTCTTTAACCGACATTTCCAGAACGATCTCGTCCCCCATGGCCAACGTATCTCCTTCGAATGGTGAATTATTGATGACACTAAAATTTTCTATGACAAGAGTAGCATCCGGGAAACTACGGAACATACTAAGGTCTATATCGGTAAACTCAACTTTTGCATTTACATTGTCATTAATGGTCTTCTTAAGAAGTCTTTCGAGTTGAGATTCAAATACGAAGGGTGCTATTATCAACAATACGATAATAGTTAGTATAATGAAGCCAAATATTTTTAAAGCTTTTTTCATAATTAATCGAACTTAAGTTCTTCTGCAGGTTTTAAATTAAAAATTCTTCTTAGCCCGTACACCGCAGCATACAGGAATGGCGTGTCCAGTGCGGCTATTAGCACTTTGAACAGGAATCCGCTTAAAAGGAGTCCGCTGAAAAGTTCCCATTCTATCTTGCCAAAACTGCAAAGCAGGAATAGGACAGAGAAGGTATCCACAAACTGGGACAAGAAGGTGGAAAAGTTATTTCTTAACCAGAGGTGTTTTCCTTTGGTGAGCCTTTTCCAAAAATGGAATAGCTGAATATCTATGTACTGTGCCAACAGATAGGCAACCATTGAGGCGAATACAGCGATCGCGGTAGCGCCAAAGACCTTTTCGAAAAGCGGATTGTCCACCGGAGACCATGCTGTTGCGGGAACTGCATCTGCCATATAAATTATCAGTAAGGAAAAGAACGAAGCAAATATTCCTGTGGTGACCACCTGGTTCGCCTTTTTCTTTCCATAAACCTCGCTAATCACATCGGTAATAAGAAAGGTTACCGGATAAGGAAGTATTCCAACCGAGATCTCAAAAGTATAGAATCCAAAAAAATCCCAGTAAAAGAACTTTTGAAAGATCAGGTTTGAAACTACCAGGGAGGCAATGAAAAGGCCGCTCAGGACCATGTATATCTTTTGAGCCTTTAGCTGGTCTTTCAGATAGATTGTGGACAATTTTTTTTCTTAAGTCTGTGAACAAAATTAAGAGTATGTGCATTTGTTTTGCTTAATTTGCTGTGAAATTATTTGGATCTACCTATTAAAATTTTC
>CAYWAB010000042.1:0-13310 GCA_964456105.1 uncultured Christiangramia sp.
AAATTTTAATGCTTAAAATCCATGTAATTCAATAGGATAGTTATTGAAAACTGTGAAAAAAGCATTTTTGAAAATTCGGTATTCCTAAAGTTACATTTTTTTCGTGAAGCATCAATCTATAGATAATAGAAGAGATTGATTCTTACAGTCGGTTTCTTTATACTAAAAAAAAAGCCTGCACAATGGCAGGCTTTTCATAGGAGTATTAGGTGATGAATTATGGTTTTACTTCGGTAAGTTTAACCTCTTCACCTTTTTTATCAATAAGCTTTACCTCGTCAAAGCCCATATCCTTGAACTGCTCAAATTGAGTTGCTGCATCACCTACTACGAGGTAAGCCATTTTCGATTCGTCGAGATATTTTTTTGCGAGTCTTTTATGCTCTTCTAGAGTCATGTTTCTTATCACTTCCTCCTCTTTCTCGATATATTTTGGATCAAGGTCGTATGCACTCATCTCCTGAAGCATACCAAGTAAAGAACCTTGTGTTTCAAATCTACGAGCATTGGATTTGATAAGGGCATTCTTTGTGAATTCAAGATCTTCCGGAGTAATGCCATCTTTGTATTTAGCGATCTCATCTCTGAAGATGCCTACAGATTCGCCAGTGGTGTTAGTTCTAACACTTGATGAAGCTGTAAAAGTACCTGGAATCTTAGTTCCGCTGAATCCAGATCTTGCACCATAGGTAAATCCTTTTTCTTCACGAAGGATAAGGTTAACGTTTCCTGAGAATGATCCTCCTAACTTGTAGTTCATCACTTCTGCAGGGAAGAAATCCTCACTCGTTCTTGGCAAGGCCAGGTAACCAATATTGATAACCGACTGTTTGGCATTAGGAACATCTACAAAGTATAGAGATGACTTATCTCTGTCGTTGTTCACTTCGAACTCCGGAATTACTACTTCCTTAGCTTCCCAGTTCTTTTCCAACTCGCTTATAGCAGCAAGTGCTTCCGACTTGGAAATATCGCCAACTACATGGAAACGGCTTACTGAAGGGGAGAAGTACTCGTTGTAATAATTTTTAAGATCATCCAAAGTAATTGCTTCCACAGACTCTACTGTTCCGGTAGTTGGATAAGCGAATGGATGATTTTCTCCATAAATCAGTTTATTATAAACCTGATTAGCAATTACGTTAGGATTAGCTTCAGATCGTTTGATACCATTAATTGTACTGGTTTTGATCCTTTCAAATTCCTTCTCATCCCAGCGTGGTTCTAGAATGATCTCTCTTACAAGATCCATCGTTCTATCAAAATTCCTTTTTAAGGTATTTCCTCTTATCACAATAGTCTCATCTGTAGTGTACATGTAAATGCTTGCACCTAATAGATCGATCTCCTCTTCCAGTTCAGATGGAGTTTTGTTGGCTGTTCCTTCCATCATAATATCTGAAAGCAGGTTAGCAACTCCATTCTTGCCTAAGTCATCAAGTAGGTGTCCGCCATCCATAACCAGGCTAAAGTTAACCAGTGGTAATTCGGTTTGCTCGATACCGTAAACCTCCATTTCGTTTTCAAGATTTACGATCCAGCTTTCAGGAATGTTCAATGCAGGGGTTTCTCCAACTGCCGGTTGTGTTGAGCGGTCTATCTTTGAAGGAGTCTTTTCGATCTCCTGTTCGGTCTCCGCAATTTCAGTTTCTACATTTTCTGTGATCTCTTCTTCAACTACCTGAGCTTTTTCAGAATTTTCCGCGATCAGGTCCATTTGTCCTTTAGGAACAAAGCTTGTAAGTACGAATGGCTTGCCTTTGATGTATTTTTCATATACACGCATCACATCCTCTTTAGTGACCGCTTTGATATTTTCAATGTCTTTAGTAATAAAACCCGGGTCTCCGGTAAATACATCATATCTCGCTAACTGGAACGACTTTCCTAGTACACTGCTTATTCCATTATAGAAATCGGTTTCCTGCCCAGCCTTGATTCTTTCGATATCACGGTCTGTTACTCCTTCTGTTTCCAGTAAAGCAAAAGCTTCCTGAATTCCGGCTTCAATACTGTCCAGATCTACTCCTGCGTTTGCAGTAACAGAGATCCTGAATTGTCCTGCAATCTGGTTCGCACTGTTATATGCATATGGCTGGGAGGTAAGTTCTTTTTCCTCCACAAGCACCTTGTAAAGAGGTGCTTCTTTTCCGTCTGAAAGGATCTCTCCCAGGTAATCCAAAGCATAAGCGTCTTCAGAATAATGTTCTACGGCCGGCCACACCATATTTAACTGTGGCGCTGTGGCGAAGTTATCTTCATGGTAAAGACGTTTTGTTTGATCAAGAGAAACCGTCTGAACTTCTAATGGAGCTACCTCCTGGCGCTTTTTGATCTCGCCAAAATACTTCTCGATTAGTTCCTTGGTTTTTGCGGTATCAAAATCTCCTGCGATCACAAGAGTTGCGTTGTTCGGACCGTAAAACTTATCGTAGAATTCTTTTACGTCCTCTACAGTGGCGCTTTGAAGATCTTCAAGTTCACCAATCACCTGCCAGCTGTAAGGATGTCCGTCAGGATAAAGGTTCTTATCTATCACCCAGCTGGTGTGACCATAAGGATTATTATCTACACGCTGTCTTTTTTCATTCTGTACCACTTCCTGCTGATTAGCAAAAGCAGATTCAGTAACCGTATTGATGAAATATCCCATACGATCTGATTCCAGCCACATTACCATTTCCAGGGCGTTATTAGGAACTACCTCATAGTAAATAGTCCCGTCCTGCCAGGTTCCACCATTAAGTGTACCCCCAACATCCTGTATCTTTTTGAAGAACTGATCCTGTGGAACGTTCTCTGATTCCTGGAACAACATATGCTCAAAAAGATGAGCAAAACCTGTTCTTCCTTTTTTCTCACGATTAGAGCCAACTCCATACTGAATGGCTACTGAAACTATAGGATCTGATTTATCCTGGTGAAGTACTACATTTAGTCCGTTATCGAGTTCATACTTTTCATAATCGATAGACAGACTGGCATCTGCGGTATCTTTTTCTGATCCTGAATCACAGGAAACAAAAGATACCAGAAAAACCGATAGAATAAGAGCCATCGGCCTAAAACTGAACTTTGTCATTAGAGTGGTTTTGATTTAAAATTTAGCTAATATAGTTATTTGGCTTTTAGTAATTTGTAGGCGGTTGATTATACTTGTTACAGTATCTAGGCTAATTTTTTACTTGGTTTATCCAAGATTTTTATTTGCAAAAACATATTGTTTTTTAAGTGGTTGTAATTCAATCTATTAATTCATTTAAATTTTCTTTTCGCCACCCGTAAATACATCCTGTTATACTCAGATATTTTTAAATCCCGGGATTCCCGTTTTTTGATAATGAGATAAAAAGATTCATTTCTAATTCTCTGGAAATTAAAAGCCTTTGTAACAATTGTTACTTCGGGAATCAAGCCTCCGGCGTAACTTTAAGTTATTAAATCAAAGGTCATGAAAACTGTAATAATAGGAGGGAATTTCGCAGGGATTACCGCAGCCCTCGAGTTAAAACGAAAACTTAAGAAAGACCATGAAGTAGTGATGATAGATAAGTCACCGCTATTCTTATTTATCCCTTCTTTGATCTGGGTTCCTTTTGGAAGAAGAGAGATAAAAGATATTTCTTTCAGGAAAGATCATCTGCTTAAAAAGAAAGGGATCGAATTTATCCAGGCAGAAGCTTTGGAAGTAGATACTAAAGAACAACTAATCAAGACTACGAAAGGAACTGTTTATTATGATCATCTGGTTGTGGCAACAGGTCCTAAAGTACACTATGACATCGCTCCTGGGGTAAAGGAATTTGCTCACTACATTGGAACTCCAAAAGGTGCAATGGAAACCAGGAAAGCACTTGAAGAATTTAAAAAGGATCCAGGCCCAATTGTTATTGGGGCGACCCAGAATGCGGGTTGTATGGGTGCGGCCTATGAATTTCTTTTCAATATCGAGAAATGGTTAAGGGAACAAAAGATCAGGAAGAAAGTAGATCTTTACTGGATCACTCCCGAACCATACCTTGGCCATTTCGGAATAGAAGGTATTAGAGGAGGAGAAAGCATGCTAAGAAGTTTTATGAAGATGTTCCATATCCACTATAAAACCGAAGTAGGAGTGGAAGAGGTAACCAAAGATGGAGTGATCCTTACCAGCGGGGAAAAGTTACCCAGTAAGTTCACCATGCTTATGCCCCCGTTCGTTGGAGTGGATTTTGTAAAAAATTCTCCCGGACTAGAAGCTACTGCCAACGGATATATTCCGGTGAACGAGGATTATCAGCATGTGAACCTGCCGAATGTATGGGCGGCCGGGATAGCAGTAGATGTCAAATTACCTTTCAAACCGGGAAAAGTTCCATTTTCCGGGCCCAAAACCGGTTATCCTTCAGATGAAACTGCCAAGATAGTGGCAGAAAATATCGTTCGTACCGTAAAAGGCAATAGGGAGATGAAGAAAAAAGCTTGGGGCAAGATACCCGGGATCTGTGTAATGGATGCAGGTAAGAAAGAGGTTATCATACTTTCAGATAACTTGTTCAAGCCCAGGAATTTTGAAATAATGATTCCTAACGTGATCTTTGATTTTTCCAAAGTTATGTTTGAAAAGTACTTCTTATGGAAAACCCGTCATGGATTTTCTCGATTACCGTAGGTGTTCGTTAACAGAGAGAAGCCCTTTCCGGAAAGGTTGCGGAAAGGGCTTTTTTGTTTTAAAATGCCATCCAGCTTTCTGATGTTGAGATAGGATCGGAAGTTTGCGATTCTCCAATAGAGATCTTTACCGGGTCTTTCTTAGAATTCAGATACCTGTTTATTATACGCTCTGCATAACTCGAATTTTTCTGAGGAACCAGGAAATTCCTGAAGTCTTCCACCTCTTTAAAATCCTGAGTGTCATCTATAAAACCATAACCTGCGTAAAGTCCCTGGTTCAAATAGATAAAAGACTTTTCTTTTGAATTTCTTCCTTTTTCAATTAATAAGCAGGACTCTTCGAATTGACTTATATAATCTATCGCCCTGGATACTCTTTCATTGTATTCACTTGCATTGATTTCATCTTTACAGGCTCCACTACAGGTATGGATCTTATAGTGATCACAATGTTTTACTCCGGTCTGTAATCCGCAATATTTCGGACAAAGTCCAAATTCTTCACAAAGGAATTCCAGGAATTTGATCGCTTCGTCCCTGGTGTAAAATTTAAGCCAGCTAACGGGGGCAATTTTATTTTTATGTAATGCAAATTGCTCTATTCCCTTCTGGTTATGATATGAAGTTAAGGTGTAAGGCCTGGCTACTTTTTTCTGGGCCTTATTGAATTTCGGGAAGTATTTGAGGATGAGTTCCGATTCACGTAAAAGTGCAAGCAGTTCATTACCGGTTAGTTCGTAATCGATACTGTAGGTGGCCTGCATTAATTTGTATTTGCGATTGGATCTTTCCTGAAAATGAGATTTGATCCTGCTCTTGATGTTCTTAGCCTTTCCAATGTATAAGGGAACTCCGTCCTTATCCTTAAAAAAATATACACCTGTTGAGGTGGGCAGTTTTTCAAAATCTGAACTTTTAAAATTGGGAGGCAGGTAAGAGGCGGCGGTTCTCTGGTTTAAGAGTTTATTTACGACCTCAAAATCTGGATCAAGTGAAAGACATCGATTGAACAGGATGACTGTAGCTTCGCAGTCTCCTTTTGCCCGATGCCGGTCTAAATGCGGTATATTGATCGAAGTGCAGATATTGCCAAGGCTGTATGAGAAGAGTCCGGGGATCAGCTTTTTGGCCAATCTCACCGTACAAAGTCTTTTTCTCTTAAAATCCCTTCCAATATTCGTGAATTCAGAGCGTATGATATTGTAATCGAAATTCACATTATGAGCTACAAAAATGCAATCTGTAGTGATTTTTTCGACCTCATCGGCTATCTCTGAAAACTGGGGAGCCCCGCTTACCATTTCATCATTAATGCCGGTAAGGCTCTCGATGTAAAGGGGTATTGACTGACTTGGATTTACAAGAGAAGAGTATTCCTCTATTATTTCACCGTTCAGGACTATAATGATACAGATCTCTGTGATCTTATTTCCTTTGATCCCGCTGCCGGTGGTTTCAATGTCGGTAATAGCAAATTTGACATCTTTCATGCGGGCAAATTAAGTGATTTTTAGTTTTTGCAAAAGGAAAATATCCTAAAAAAAGGAAAATATCCAAATACAGTGAGTTTGTTGTGATCAAAAGTCGATTTATGATCTCGGTACTTACAAAAGAGCGAAGAGATTGGATGGAAATAGTTATTACTTCAGCTTATTTTTTCAATTTTTATATCGAACGGTGCCAAAACCTTTAAATTTTTGTCAGAATAAATTCATTTCCTTCTGAAAATTCACCTTAGTGAAAAATTCAGGTTTTCGTGGGTTATGATCATTTTTCGAAAAGATCTATTGCTTTTTTATCTCCTGGGTCTTTTGAGTGGGGAGATCCATCCTATGGAATCCCGGCCGGAAGATAAAACTTCTATATGCTTAGGTCATTTTGGAAGAATGTATGATTTAAGATGTGATATGATAGTATTTACTCTGAAAAGCTTAAATTCTCTTTTTTTAACGGAATGTTATGGTGAGAAAAAGGAAAGAATACATTTTGTTGGGCTTACAGGGAGTACTATTCATCCTTTTCCTGCCGGATCTTTCCATTCTTGAGCTTAGTCTTCCCTTACTTGTTCGGCAAATAGGATTGGTTATCTGTATTCTTGGCGGATTTGTTTTGCTGATAGCCTTACTTCAGCTTAATAAGAACTTATCTCCATTTCCCTCACCTAAAAAAGATTCAGAATTAGTAAAAACAGGATTATTCAAATATATAAGGCATCCAATCTACTGCGGTATTTTGATTGGTTTTAGCGGATTTTCTCTTTATACTTCTTCAGGTTTTAGGGTTATTATTAGTCTTTGCCTTTATATTTTATTTGAAATTAAATCGCATTACGAAGAAGAGCTTTTGGTGAAACGATATAAGGATTATAAGGAATACATAAAAAGAACAGGCAGGTTCTTTCCTAAATTAAAATAAATAAGCTTCGAACAATTTTAGTTCGAAGCTTATTTTGAAAATTATCGAATCAGATTTTTCTGATAACAAATTAGTACCACAATCCGCCAATTATTGCAATTAACAGGAATAAAAGCAACATCCAGAAAAGAAATCCAAAAGCTGCACCGGCTCCTGTGGTATCAGCCGGGATACGTGTACCTGTTTCGGGATCATACCTGTCTACTGCACTCGGATCGGTTGGGGTCGCAATGGCTATCAAGAAGCCAAATATAAATACCCAGAACACTACAGACAGCCATCCGAATCCCCAGAATTCGGGACCCACAGGGGCCAACCATAATCTTCCTGCCCAGGCGGCAAGAATCAGGAATAAAAGGAATATCCAAAAGGCGTTCCATGGTCCGCGCCTCTTAAATCCGTAAAACATTATTATCCCCACGAATAGGGCAATAAAAAAGCCTATTAAAAACTCTATAAGTTCCATATCTGATATATTAATTGATTAGTTCTATATAAAATATTGGATTTCAGAAAATAAAAAAAGCAGGATTAGACAATTGTGAAAAAATTGACATTAGATAATAATACCTTAACACTTTAGCAATAGGGACTCAGGTTTTGCAACCTCATTGGGTCGCCAGATCCCTCAAGGCCGATTTATATGATGCTGGTAATCTCCAGGAAAAGTTTTCGAGAATACCGTTGTAAATTTCATTCCATTTGGGAGAATTGGGATCGCTCAATTCGCTCTGGTTCTTTTTAAGCAGCTGGAGGATCTCATAAACACTATGGTATTGTGGATAAACGGATTCACATTCTTCCAGCGAATCTATGGCTTTTCCCACTTTTTTATCCATTAAATGATCAAGGGCCTGTTTTTCCAGCAAAGCGGCCTTCTGGGCAGCACTTGATGAGCCAACTTTATTATTTTCGAACTGAAGTTTATAACCGGCAGCGATTTCATCTGGTGATTCAATAATCCCTGCGGGATTTTCCGGTGTACCCTGATCGATAGTGTCATTACCATTGGCCCCTGTTATGGAAACCCTTCGGTTTCTGGCACTTTCATCTATCTTTATGGCCATCACCTGCGGGTACAACCTAGTGTCCTTATCATAGATCTTGGATTTGATAGTGGCGAGTGCCTGCATCGCATTCTGGATCGTGGTTTGATTGATCTCTGAGGGCAAGGGGAGAAGCGTGGTGACATCTTTGGATTTTATCCCGATCACTTCGATCATTAATGTCCCGCTCAGCTTTCCGGCCTTGGCGGCCAATCCTATGGAATACAAATCACTTATGTTGATCCCTGCCTCTGCAGTAGTGATTAGGCTAATTAGCCGTAAACCAACACCAACCCGTTTATAGCCAATGAAGTTATTGGATTCATCTTCCTGGCCAAGGGTGGCGTATTTCATATAGTCCATCGTCACCTTGTAGCTGGTATTTTTCTGTGAAATTGAAAACGGGATATAAGAGATCTTTCCCTCAGAAGAAAGCTGACCTATAGATACCATTACAGTTTCGTTGTTAAGAAATCCCAGGGTTTCTTCTGAATCCAGAAGCCTGAGATCCCTTATATCTAGTTCACCCTCAGATACTATTAAAATGTCGTCATTGAATTCGGTTGGGTCTACCGGCTTGAAACCCCTGAAATTTTCAAAGGTCTTTCCTTCTTCCAGGATCTTTTCGCTTGTTTTTGCGCTTTTGCAGCTTGTCGTAAATAGGACAAGTAACAGGAAATACCTAATAATTTTCATCTGTTTACTTTTAATACGACCTGATCCTAAAAGGTTTGGTGAAATAAGTTTGGATATATCGTAAGTGGTTGATAATAAATCTAGTATATTATTTTGATATAAAAGTTCCTTTATCGCGATTTTTCTTCTCACACCATTCTTATGTATATTTTCTTGTGACCGATTAAAATAATGTGATGATGGCAGCAGGGTGGATATAGTTGGAGAAGGGCACATAATCAGGAATATATTTTCGTTAAGTAGCTTGGGGCTATTTTGTATATTTAGCTTTGTTTAACCATTAACCTTCCAAAATTTTATGAAAAGACTGTTCCCCCTTGGGCTGATTGTTCTACTGCTTTTTACAGCCTCCCTGAATGCGCAAAGACGAAAAAAATCTGATAAAAAAGAAAATACGGAAGCCAAGATCAATCTTGGGGACCTGAAGTTCCGTGCAGTTGGTCCAGGTTTCCTTTCTGGACGTATTGCAGATATCGCGGTTCACCCGGACGATAATGATGTGTGGTATATAGCCGTAGGTTCTGGCGGAGTCTGGAAGACTGAAAACTCGGGAACCACCTGGAAACCAATATTTGATAAAGAAAAATCATACTCTACCGGAGCCATTACCATAGACCCTCTTAATCCAAATATCATTTGGGTAGGAACCGGAGAGAATGTTGGTGGACGTCACGTTGCCTACGGAGATGGAATCTATAAGAGCGAAGACGGTGGCAATTCATGGAAAAATATGGGGCTTTTGGATAGCGAACATATTTCTGAAATAATAGTACATCCTGAAAATTCGGATATAGTGTGGGTCGCAGTTCAGGGTCCTCTATGGAATAAAGGAGGTCAGCGGGGCTTATATAAGACCACGGATGGTGGAAAAACCTGGAATAAGACATTAGGAGGAAATGAATGGACAGGAGTTACAGATATCATGTTGGATCCCAGGGATCCAGATCGTATTTATGCTGCTACCTGGCAGCGACACCGTACGGTTGCCGCTTTTATGGGTGGAGGTCCTGATTCTGGACTGCACAGGTCGGATGACGGTGGAGAAACCTGGACGAAGCTTACCAATGGCATTCCGGAATCGAACCTGGGTAAGATCGGGATAGCCATATCTCCTCAAAAGCCAGACGTTATCTATGCTGCCATCGAGCTGGATCAGCTGGAAGGGGGAGTGTTCAGATCTGAAGACCGTGGAGCGAGCTGGGAAAAGATGTCGAATACTGTTTCCGGCGCGACCGGTCCGCATTACTACCAGGAATTGTATGCCAGTCCACATGAATTTGACCGACTTTATTTGATGAATGTTCGGATACTTACTTCCCCTGATGGCGGCAAGACCTTTGTTCAGCTAAAGGAAGAAGATAAACATTCAGATAATCATGCTATAGTTTTTAGGGAGGACGATCCTAATTATCTTTTGGTAGGCACCGATGCAGGTATCTATGAAAGTTTTGATAATGCCGAGACCTGGAGTTATTTTAAGAATCTTCCGCTTACACAGTTTTATAAGGTGGCAGTTAATAATGCCGAACCATTTTACCATATTTTCGGGGGTACCCAGGATAACGGCTCGGTTGGGGGACCTTCCCGTACCGATGAGGAAGAAGGTATCGCTAATAAACACTGGTATAAAACTTTGTTTGCGGATGGGCATCAATCAGCTACAGATCCGGTATATAATGATATAATTTATGCCGAAACACAGCAGGGTGGTCTACACAGAGTAGATCTTACAACGGGAGAACAGGTCTTCATCCAGCCCCAACCTTCTTATGGCGAAGATTTTGAACGATTTAACTGGGATGCACCTATACTGGTAAGTCCGCATAAGCCTTCGAGGCTTTACTTTGCTTCTCAGCGAGTTTGGAAATCGGAGAACCGAGGGGACAGTTGGGAGCCTATTTCGGGTGATCTTACACGGGATGAGGAACGTATTGAACTTCCTATCATGGGTAAGAAACAGAGTTATGATAATCCATGGGACGTGAATGCAATGTCCAATTACAATACCATCACTTCCCTGGCTGAGTCGCCGTTGAAAGAGGGGCTCATTTATGCCGGGACCGATGACGGATTTATACAAGTTACCGAAAATATGGGAGCAAATTGGAGAAAGATCCCGGTTACACAACTAGGATTGCCTGCCCGAAGCTTTGTTAATGATATTAAAGCAGGATTGCACGATGAGAATACTGTCTTTGTGGTCCTGGATAATCATAAGGAAGGTGATTTTTCAAGCTATCTCTATAAAAGTACCGATAAAGGAAACAGCTGGACCTCACTTAGAGGGAACCTTCCCCAGGAGCTAATTTTATGGCGTATCGTGCAGGACGATGAGAACAGGAACCTTTTATTCCTGGCTGCCGAGGATGGTATCTATACCAGTTGGGACGGGGGAAGCTACTGGCAGAAAATCCCCGGAACACCTACTATTTCATTCCGTGATCTTACCATACAAAAAAGAGAGAATGACCTTGTAGGAGCTTCCTTTGGAAGAGGTTTCTTTGTGCTTGACGATTACCGTGCGCTTCGTGAACTCTCGGAAGAGGTAATGGCAAAAGACGGCCATTTGTTTCCAATAAGGAATGCGTTCTGGTATGAACCGAAAAGTACTGTAGGTAATACTGGAGCCGATTATTATTTTGCTGATAATCCACCCTATGGAGCTATGATCACCTATTATCTGAAGGATGAATATACTCCCATGGCAAAGGAGCGAAAGGAAAGAGAAAAGAAGCTCGAGGAACAGGGAGCAGATATTCCGTTTCCGGGCTGGGAACAACTCGAAGCCGAAAGATTGGAAGAAGGAAGAAGGATCATGGTTCTTATTAAAGATCCTTCAGGCAAAATAATAAAAAGAGTAGACGGGAGCGGTAATACAGGAATTAACAGGGTGGACTGGGATCTAAGTATGGCTGATGAGCGGCCAGTGGACCCATTGGATATTGATGAAAACAGTTTTGGTTTCCGTGTGGTTCCGGGCACCTATTCAGCAACACTGGTTAGCGTCGAGAAGGGCGAACAGAAGATACTTGCCGGACCGGAATCCTTTGAGGTCGTTCCTTTACGGGAAGGAACCCTGGAAGCCAAGGACCATGAAGAGATCAGAGCCTTTCGAGAAGAGTTCAAGGACCTGCTATCCAATGTTACAAAGCTAAATCACGCATTAGAAAAGGCGAAGGCGAATCTTGTGGCTATGGACAAATCCCTCCAGGCAGTTCCTGGGGAGACCAAAGATTTGCGGGAGGAATTGTTTGAACTCAAGAAGGACATCCAGAAAATAGAAGGGAAGGTTGAAGGCAATAAGGCAAGGGCTAAGATAGGGGAACGTAACAATCCTACTCTGGATTCATTTGTCAGCATTGGTTTTAGCGCGTTAAGAACCACTTACGGCCCTACAGAATTACATAAAAAGAGTTTGGAAACCGCAAGCCGAATGTATACAGATCTGGCCGGAGAACTACAGAATATCGTGAATGAAAAAATTCCTGGTTTCAAAGAAAAATTAAAAGAAAGAGGAGCTCCAGCAATTTTAGATTCCGGGTATGGAAATTAATTAAGGTCTAAATGAATTATTATCAAAGCGGGCAGTTTTGGCCGGAAAACCTCCGGTAAATGAGCTGCCCGCTTTTTTATTCAAGAAAAGTGGATGAATTCGGCTTGTAAGAAATTGAAGATTAGTTTTTAGGTTTAAAGGAAAAATCAAGAACTTACCCCACTAATAAACCTTTTGAATTTTATGGCTTCAGGATTTTTTGCACTTTTAGATGATATTGCCACATTGATGGATGATGTGGCCACCATGGGGAAAGTTGCCGGGAAAAAAACAGCCGGTATTCTAGGAGATGATCTTGCAGTGAATGCAGAAAAAGCTTCAGGATTCATGTCTTCCCGGGAGATACCTGTTCTATGGGCGATCACAAAAGGCAGCTTTTTGAATAAGCTCATTATCTTACCTGTGGCATTTCTTCTGAGCGCATTCCTGCCAAAGGTGATTACTGTAATTCTGATTCTTGGAGGACTCTATCTTGCTTATGAAGGGGCAGAAAAGATCTATGAATATCTTTTTCCCCACGCGCATTCCGCTGATAAGCCGAAACTGGAGAAGATCAGCAAAGAAGAGGCATTAGCCAGGGAGAAAGAAAAGATCAAATCTGCTATCATAACAGACTTTATCCTTTCTGTGGAAATAATAATCATTGCTCTTGGTACTGTAGCCAGGGAAACCCTCAGCATCCAGATCATGGTAGTTTCCCTTATTGCATTGGTAGCGACAGTTGGGGTTTACGGAATCGTCGCCCTTATCGTTCGTATGGACGAGTTTGGCGCAAGACTGATAGCCCTTAATGAAAGAGAGGACAGCTTTTCAGATAAGGTTGGGATTTTTCTTGTAAATGCACTTCCCTGGGTTATAAAAAGCCTTGGGCTAATTGGAACCATTGCTCTTTTGCTCGTTTCAGGTGGGATTTTTGTTCATAATATCCATTTTATCCATGAGCTAGT
>CAYWAB010000042.1:13320-18871 GCA_964456105.1 uncultured Christiangramia sp.
GGTTTCATAGTCCTGCCTATTATAGCTTTGATTAAAAAAGCCTGGAAAAGCAATCTTGCGAAATAATTAATGCACTATGTGAAAAACATCACAGGCGATAATGATGATGTTAAATTATTTATAAACGTTTAAATATATAGGTAAAAAATTAAACAAATAATTTATATTTACCATACAAAAGCATAGGTGAAGGTTGGAAGTATTCGCGAAACTTACAACTCTGATTTTTTTGAATTTTAAAGATATGCGCGTTGCAACAGAAAAAATCCTGACCGGATACGTTCGTCAGGATTTTTTTAATTTTTAGAATAGTTTACAAATCTGCTATAGTGGAGACTTATATTTTCAGTTATATTGGATTACAGCCTTGCTAATTTTCGTTTTTTCCAGTTAACAGTATTCCATTTCCGGTAGTATTGATCATTGGTCAAAAATAAAAGGACCTGCTTTGTATTACGTGACCAAATGGCAAGATTCGAAGCCTCCTTAATCACTAATATCTTTTCTTCGTCAGTTTGCGAAAATAATTCTGAGGCATTAAGTAAATGAGTAATACGGCAAACTTTATATTTCTCCTCCATTTGATCAATTAACTACTTTACCATGAGAAATTTTGGTTACTCAATTTTAGTCCCTCAATTTCCTTTTAGCTGACTTTCATACTGTTCCGCATCATAAGTTCCGATCGATTTCTGGATAAGTCCCTGGTCATTCATTGTCCACTCTTCGAATCCACTGAAATCAACTTTATTTCCAGTTCCATTTGGTCCGGTGTTAGTACCCCTGAAAGTCCAGTAATACCTATACTTATCATTTATTATTGTCAAGCTGTCCATGGTCAATTCCAAATCTGGAAAGGCTTCCATATAGGATCGGGCGGTTTCGGCAAGTTGTTTTCTTCCTATTGCCGGAGTTCCATTATTTACAGTTAAACTTCCGTCCGCTGCATAGAAAGAAGCCATGTTTTCTGGCACATTGCTGTTCCAGGCCTCTGTATAGTTCTGTCCAAATTCGACCATCTGGTCGTATTCAGATGTATCAGATTTACAACCAAAGATTGCCGTTAAGATCATTAAGGGGACAGTTAATTTTAATGTTCTAGCTTTCATATGATTAGTTTTTATGGGAAATATTATTTCCGGATATCATTTTACTTTGGTCCAGACATTCTTCAGAAAAGGTCTGAAATTCACCCCGTCCATTGCGATTAAAAATTCTTCAGTAAACTGAGTGTCAGAGTCAATATTAAAAATAAGTTTTGCTTTCCATTTTCCCGGATTGTTCTCTATTTCACGGGTAATAAAAACAAACCTGTCTTTCGTAGTTTGAGCAGTATCAATTTCATAAATATTGGTATACCCTTCAACATTAAAAGATCTGAAAACAATTTTTGAGTTATTGCTGTTGTAGCTGAATATGCCTATATCCCGGTGAACTTCTCCCAATGGTTTCTTTTCTGATCTAGGAAAGGTAGACTGATTTTTCACGAAAATATAATTATCACCTAATTCATATTCGTATGTTCTGAAACCTATTCCATTTCCCGCCACACCGGTTTCGATCCCCTGCCAGTTACCAATAAAAAAGTCCAGATCCTTGATCGAATTCTGGCTGGACCCGGTTATTGCTAAAGAAAGAAAAGTGACTAATAAAAAAATTTTTTCATTTTCGCTTTTATTGATCCTGATCAATTTTAGGTACAATGCCCTGATAAGGTTCCAACTGAATTTCACTTCCATCGACCCTAATTGAATCATAGTTATTTATCAGAGTATTTTCAGGTATAATGGACGCCTCCTTCACACTGATAGCTGAGGGTTTACTTTATCGCGTATTTTAAATACTTACCTGTTTTTTCTTTAGAAAGTAAATTCTGTCTGATTCTCCGGAAGAATTTAATCATTAGAGGTTAGTTTCTCTAAAGATATGAATTATAGCTAATTTTACTGATAAAACAGTGATGGAGCAGGAAAATTGAAGTTGCATTATAGAGCTACTCTAGCTATTCTCGGGTATAGTAATATTTTGCCTTATCCGTTCAATAAGTGATTTTGTTTGCTCCCTAAGAGGTAGATAAAAGGATTTATTAAGATTTATGGAAGCTACTATAAATAAATAAAGATTGCTTTCAAATTCCTGGTTCTTTAGAAAGCTAAAATCATTATCTGGAAATCTACTTGGTTTAGGATCAAAAAGCGATTCCTCGATAATATTGAGATGTCTTCTAAAGTTTCCGTTCTCGATAAAATATGCCTGACATTTGTTTCTTATTTCCATTACAAAATCTTCCTGAGCATGAACTAATGCCAGTTGTGATTCCCATTCCGAAAAGGCTTTTCTTAGTTCAGGATCCCTTATAAATGATAATTTACCTGAATTATTAATTTCATTGATAGTGCCTTGATTAGGTGTGAATCTGGAATCATATTTAAATGCTCCAACCATCATAATAGATAAATCCTTTTCCTTTAAAACAGGTAAAGAAGGTCCTGTGAATTCTCCAATTTTAATGGAACTTTCATAAATTCTTCTGTTCGTTTGAATAGTGGTATCCAATATTTTGAGATTTGCCTGGAATTCCTCTAAAAGCGAAGACAATAACTGCTGTTCGATTCTTTTGTTCTTATTGAAATCATTCCAATTATTGATTTGGAGAGCAATTAAAATCCCAATCACTACCAGTACGATCTCGCCAATGGCATACATTAGATACTTACTGAATTTATTTTCAGTCAGGAATTTTCGCCTAATTTTTCTAAAGAATTTTATCATTTGTTATTCATAATGAAACACAAGGGTATCTATTATCTAATGTTGGTCGAACGGGAACAAAGTATTTCAGGATTATGGCCTGTTTGATAGAACTTATTATTTTCTTGGTTCCGCTCTTCACGTTTTCAAATGCACCGTTTTGTGATTTTTCTTTTATAATAATGAGTTTTCATTCTGATTAAATAATTTTCTGGTTTTTGATAAATTTAATCCCGGTTATTTAAAATCGTGAGGATCTCATCTACGAAAGCTTCCATTTTTTGCTGACCCTTCAATCGGTTCAATTCTAAGATCATTTTTTTCGCTGCCAGATTAAAAAGTGAATGTTCTGTTTGGAGTTTTCTTACATCTTCATCAGTTACACTATTTCTTAATTCAGACTTATCTAAAAGATCGATACCCAATTCTCTTCTGGCATCATTTTGTTTTAATATAAATCCATAGGGCGCAAGTTGTTTATTTAGAGCATCCAATAGATCCATACTTTCCACCTGATCTTCAAAACCACTATCTAATTCAGCATGAAATTCTGCCAGTTTTTGTTTTAATTTTTCATTGGATAAAAGATCAATATTACCTGTGCTAATCATGGATTGATAGGTTTTGGTAACAGGCTCTGCTCTCCACCATGAAGTAAATCCCCAACCCATTAAAATAGGTAGTGAGTCTTTTATTTTAATTAATTCTTTGGTTTCATAACTTATGATCAATTTTCTAGAATAATAAATTACCAGCTGTTGTCTTTTTATAGTTTCCTGCAGTCTTGTCTTGGTTTCCTTAAAATCACTTCGTAAAGCGATTTCCAATTCTTTTTCTTTTACGCTGTCTTTTTTGTTCTCGTTCCAATTATTAATCTGAAGCGCAATTAAGATCCCAATTACCACAAGGGTGATTTCTCCAATCGCATAAAGCAGATACTTGCTGAACTTATTTTCAGTGAGCAGTTTTTGTCTGATCTTCCTGAAGAAGTTGATCATTAGAAGATGATTTCTCTAAAGATATGATTTTTAACGAATTAAACTTTAGAAGGAGGAAGCGAAATGGCTGATGTCAGGAAAGTAAATCTTCAGGATCTTTCCATTTAGAAAATATTACAAATCCTTTAATACTCTAACCATTAATGTTTTAGTATTTTTAGTTAAAACCATAAACGATATGAAAAAACTAATCAATCTTTTTGTAGTACTTATCTTAATTGTAGGATGCGAAAACAGCAATAAAGAACTAACAGAGCAATTCGAAAAACTTCAAACGCAACGAGACAGTATCAGCCAGGTTCATTCAGAGTTTAAAGCAACTCATGATGAAATGTTAAAGAAATTTGATGATGTTAATGAGAAACTGGCATCCATAGAGATAAAGGATTCCACGATCTTTGATGATATAGCAGAACATTCCACCATTTTGGAACAGCATGATGCTGTCATTAAAAGCCATGAGGAAATCATCGAAGGACATAAAGAGATGAAATCAAGCTTTGATGAAAAGTCGGAAGCCGAGAAAAGAACCCTTATCGAAGAAATGATCGCAACTCACAAGAAAATTATGGAAGAACATACAGCAATGGAAGAAGATCATAGCATGATGGAAAAAGAGCACGAAGAGATCATGGCAAAATTGGATAGCACAACTACTTCCGAATAATTATAAAGATCTAGAATTACAAGAGCCACTGGTCATATAGGTCAGTGGCTTTTTCTATGGATCTCATTTTAAAATGGGTTTAGAACTTCAAATGCAAATATTTTTATATTGCCTAAGGGTTTCAGATATCCTAAGTTGGTCAAGTAAGGCATGTGGTACCGATAGTTGCCGGTAAGCCATAAAGACCATTTTTTTCAGTTTTAAAAATTATGCTTTTTCTTTAATACCCGTAATTTGAGATAAGCCTTAATGACAACTGCCGGTTTAGCTGTTGAATAACTTACTTTTTTTAATTTTTATTCCCTTATTGATTTTTGAGACCGATAAAATCGAAGGTACATCGGTAGTCCATTTTTTTAAACTGAGTATTATCAGAATTATCTCTATTCTTGAAATTATCCCTAATGTCACGCAAATTATGAATAAGGTGTAGCTCGTTGAATTTAAAACAAGATCTACTAAAAATGCGACAAGTGAGATTGTCCAAAATTTCGCCAGAATAGAATGTGTGGCGATTGTTCTTCCAAACTTTTTGTAGCTAATAATATACGCGGCAAGTTCTAAAATGAAAATTATAGAAATCCATAAAATATTCTCTAGAATGAAATCTAAGTTCAAATAGAAAATTGTTCCCATAACTATTAACCAGAAGAATTGATCAACATTTGAATCCAGGATTCGAAGTTTCTGTGTTGAGATATCAAGCTTTCTCGCTATTATACCATCAAATATGTCCGTTATCAAACCAAAAATCATAAGAACAGAAATCCAAACTTTGAAATCTTCTATTTTTCCAATTCCAAAAATTAAAATAACTATGCCAATTACGATTCTGCTATAGATAAGGATAATTGGAAGTTTGTTCATCTTGTGATTTTTTAGCTTGTTGCCAAACAGTTAGGATTAACGACAGTGTACGGAAATATGAGTCGGCTTTTCTTAAAGGCTTGTTTGAAGTTCCAAGTTATTATTTTTCCCGTAAAAATTCATTTCGGTTCCATGAATCGCTATCAGGAACTATTTTAATTACCGATATTTTGTTGAAACTGTAATAGGTTTTTATCAGGAATATTAAGCAAGGGATAAGTAATTTTTTCTTCATAAAATTCAATTTATTCAGTTTAATTCCTTTATG
>CAYWAB010000043.1:0-18040 GCA_964456105.1 uncultured Christiangramia sp.
CCTGTTTTAAAAGCTGCAAATATACAACCTCGAGGTAGGGGTTGTCAAGTAAATGACTATTTATTTGGAAATTATCCCTGATTCCTGACTTGAAATCCTAATTTTTCCAAATCATTCCAGAAATCTGGGTAAGATTTTGAAACTACATCGGCATCTTCAATTATTGTCGGGACCTTTAATGCAAGCGGAGCAAAAGCCATCGCCATCCGGTGATCGTTATAGGTTTCTACCCTAACATTTTCATTAAGAACTTTTGCCGGGAAAAGTTTCAGGCAGTCGTCGGTGATCTTAACCCGGGCCCCGAATTTTTCCATTTCATTCTTTAGCGCCTGTAACCTGTCGGTTTCCTTAATCTTAAGGGTATGCAGACCATGTAATTCGCATTCCATGCCCAAAGCAAGGCAGCTCACGGCTATAGTCTGAGCTATATCTGGTGAATTACGAAGATCCTCATGTATTCTTTTAGCCTTACGCTTTTCCTCCTTTTTCAACAGGATACTTTCTCCGTCATATTCGGTAATGACTCCAAAATTGCGATAGATAGAGGCAAGGCAGGAATCACCCTGCCTGCTTGTCTTACGATAATTGGATAACCGAATTTCCGCCTTTTCGGAAATCGCCGCTATACTGTAAAAATAGGATGCCGAGCTCCAGTCAGACTCGACCGAAATAGTTTTCGGCGAGAGCACCTCTGCCGGCTCAATAAATATTCTGTCTTTATTAAATCGTCCTTTTATTCCAGCATACTGCAATAATTCCAGGGTCATCAAGATATATGGTGTTGAAGTCACCTGTCCTTCCAGAATAATTTCAAGCCCATCCGGAAGCGACGCGCCAATGAGCATTAAGGCTGAAATATACTGGCTACTCACATGAGCCTGCAACTTCACCGATTTACTTTGAAGTTTCTTCCCTTTGATCCTCAGCGGAGGAAATCCCGCTTCATTTATATATTCTATGTCAGCTCCCATCCGTTGCAAAGCATCCACTAACAAACGTATAGGCCTCTCCTTCATTCTTTTGCTGCCGGTAAGTTCTACCTCAGCTCCTTCTTTCGAGGCAAAATAAGCTGTTAAGAACCTCATTGCAGTACCGGCATGATGAATATCTATTTCTCCATTAGCCTTATCCAGGGCCTTTTTTAAAACCCTTGTATCATCACTATTAGATAGATTCTCGATCTCTATTTGAGGGAACTGGGCTTTAAGAATAAGCAAACGATTAGATTCACTTTTCGATCCTGTAATTTTTAGATCTGCCCTAAGTTGTTTTTCAGTATTAGAAACTAATAGTGCCATGTTAAAATAAAGATGATTTTTTAAATTACTTTTTCTTTTGATTAACCCGAAACTGTCCGAAGCTTAAAATAAATCCATACAGAAATGCTGCCAGTAGCTGCCCTATAATAAATCTAATAATTCTTCCATTGGAAGTTCGTTCTTCGATAAACTTTTCAAATTCAAATCCACCGTATTCAAATAACATACTGATCAGGTTGTAGAGTATCAAAAATGATAGACCAAGCCAGAACACAGATTTCCAGAACGATCTTTGGGATATAATGCTCTTAAAATTCATTATTTCAGTTTTTCATTATTCTTGTGCCTGTCTTTATCTCTTTTGGTCTTGATATCCAGTTTACGGTCAAAAGCCTCCTGCAGATCAACTCCTGTTTGGTTTGCAAGGCACAGAACTACGAAAACCACATCGGCAAGCTCCTCACCCAGGTCCTTATTTTTATCACTCTCTTTTTCACTTTGTTCTCCATAGCGCCTTGCTATGATCCTGGCCACTTCACCTACCTCTTCTGTAAGTTGAGCCATATTTGTCAACTCGTTGAAATATCTTACCCCATGCTCCTTGATCCAATTATCTACCGCTTGCTGTGCATCTGCTAAATTCATATATGGTCTTTTATCTAAAACTATGATTTCTTTTTCAGAAGGACAATAATCCGCTTCCTTTCAGTTTGTTTCAGGTTTCCGACCGAACAATCACCGCTTTAAGATTATTAAGGAAATTGGCCTTAGCTATAAATTCGCGAAAGTCCTTATACTTCTCTGGAGCCCATTCCCCTTCCCTGATTATGAGATTTCGCTTCACTATAATGGAAGTCATTTCTTCGACCTCGCCCAAACTTACCTCTATGGTAAATTCCCCAAACTCAGTCTTGACACTTTCAGTTTCAGGCAATGCCTCAATGGAATAACCTTTGGGCAAAATAAATTGAAAATCATCTTCAAGGGTTTTACCTCTTAAAAGCTTTATTGATCTTTTCCGGTTTTCTATCCTGTCCAGAGACAGGAATCCTTTTTGTACAAAATTCAAGGGAAATATCAATCTGTTTCCGGCTTTAGCTGCGATACGCTCTCCTGAAAAAGAAATACGTTCAATAAATTCTATGTCCTTCTTATTGTTCTCGAATTTCATTTCTTCGAAATTCAGATTCGCAAGATGCGACCATTCTTCCCTGTAATATTCCTTTCTGTCTTTCTCAGATCGATTCTCGATACCAAATACATCGGAATATTGGATCCCATGACTGGATCGTATTAGAGAGGCTGAAAAATCTCCTTGTTCGGTTAGTTTGATAGTAGAAAATATTCCCTGAAGATTATCAGTTTCAGAATATTTTCTCGTTTTCACCAAATCTCCTCCGGTGGGTTTAACTCTCAAAACATACCTGTCATCAGTAAAGTTCCCAAGATAATCGAAAGGATCCACCTGGCTGGTACATTCCAGCCAGATATCAGTTCCATCCTCCCTTGGTACATTTAGGATAACATGGTTTCCCTGCATTTTAGCAAACTCCGGGTCTATATCTCTTCTGGATCCGCCATAAATCACTGAATAGAACGATTCTACACCCTGGGATTTCAAAAGTGCTTTAGTATAATTTGTAAGACCTTTGCAATCCCCATACCCCAGTTTATCAACTTCACGAGCACTAACAGGCTCCCAGCCACCTATCCCATACTCTACTGCAATATACCGGGTATTCTCCTGAACATACTTATAAATAAGCCTGGCTTTATCTTCTATGCTTTGAGCATCTTTGGTTAAATTTTCAATCTTTTTTATCGTAGAAACAGGAAGTTCATCATTCCCTAAAATGAGTTGATCATGCATCCATTTTCCGAATTCATTCCAGTTGGTTGCTTCTCCTGTTATTCCTTCCAGATAGAATTTATCCAGGGCAACAAGAACTCTGGGTGTAAAAGTTTTTATGGATGGGCTAAGACTTTCATACTTTAGGGCAGGAATATCTTTTACCGAATAACTTAACTGAGTCTCAGAATTTTGAACCCCTATATTGCTGCCTTCAAAATTTCTTTCAGCAAATCTTAAAGATAAATTTTTGGGGTTAAGCAATTGATAGGATGAACTTTCCACACTGATATCGTAGCCTTCTACAGGAACCCAGTCCGGCAGAAAAACTGAGTTCTTCTTCTCTACTTCGCTATGATATTCTATCGTGTAGGGATATTCCCCGGGTGTATAATCCAGGTAACGTATCCTGTTACCAGAAAACAACGTCCCATCATACTGACTGCGGTCTGTAAAATCCTTCTTTTTGAATTTTTTAATTTCTTCACCGTTCTTATTGTAAACGATAGCTTCCTGTTCCTCTATCTTATATTCGTCGTCATAGAATTCTATAGCCCTAACATGATCATTACCCGATTTATTAAGGACGGTGACCACCCGAGTTGTTTGGATGATCACTTCATCAATATCTTCAACAGTAATTATTCTAGAATGTTCCCTAATGACCGCATCAGCATTGAGGAGTAATAAAGGATTAATTTTGGCAACTGAATAATCTTCCTGGGAATATGAATATTGACCAATAAGTAGCAGTAGCACTAGAAAAAGGAATTTAGGCATGGGGATAATTATAGGAGGTTAGTTATCTGGCAAGATATTTAATTTTAATTTTTTTGCTTGGAGTCAAGAATTATCGTTACCGGGCCATCATTTATCAAGGAGACTTTCATATCTGCACCGAAACTACCTGTGCCAGCTTGCTTGCCAAATTCATTTTCGAATTTCTTTAGAAATTTCTCGTAAAGTGGTTTAGCAACTTCCGGTTTAGCCGCTTTTATATAGCTGGGACGATTACCTTTTTTAGTGCTGGCATGCAGCGTAAACTGACTCACGATTATCGCATCCCCGTCTACCGATTTCAGGGATTCGTTCATTACCCCATTATCATCATTAAAGATCCTCATATTAACGATCTTCCTGCAAAGCCATTCAATATCTTCATCTCCATCTTCATCCTCTATTCCCAACAGAATTAAAAGGCCTTGATAACAAACTGCACATACTTTTCGGTCTATTGTAACCGATGCTTCCGAAACTCTTTGGATAACTGCTCTCATCTATTTTTGATATTGATCGATCCTGTAATTTTCATCTTCGCCTTCCATGATTTGTAAATAACTCTTGTATCTCGACCAGGCTATTTCGCCATCTTCAAGAGCTTCCTTTATCGCGCATTTTGGTTCTTCCAGATGCAAACAGTTATGAAACTTACAGTCCTGCTTCCTTTCAAAGAACTCAGGAAAATAATCCCCAATCTCTTCACGTTCCATATCCACCACGCCGAAACCCTTAATCCCTGGAGTATCTATTATTCTAGCATCAAAGCTTAGATCAAACATCTCTGCGAAGGTTGTGGTGTGTTGGCCCTGACTATGTTGTTTTGATATTGCTGAAGTTTTCAAGTCCAGTGAAGGCTCTATTGCATTTATTAGAGTAGACTTTCCGGTACCGCTATGACCGGAGATCATGCTGGTTTTGCCAGTCATTTTTTGTTTGACCTTATCCACGTTCTTTCCATTCTTTGCTGAAATCCCAATACACTCATACCCTGCTCTTCGATAGAGTTCTGCCAAATATTTCACCTCAGCAAGCTCCTCAATGGAATAAGTGTCAACTTTATTGAAAAGCAAAACTGCCGTTATATCGTAAGCTTCGGCAGTTACTAGAAAACGATCGATAAAAGTTGTTAAGGTGGGTGGATTGTTCAGAGTGATCAACAAAAACACCTGATCTATATTAGCAGCAATAATATGCGTTTGTTTGGAAAGGTTTACAGACCTGCGAATAATGTAATTATCCCTTTCTTCTATCTTCTTTATCACACCGGTTTTACCTTCGACTCCCTCTTCGAGATCGAAAGTTACCCTATCTCCTACCGCCACCGGATTAGTACTTTTTATTCCCTGAATCCGGAATTTACCCTTGATCCTGCACTCGTAAAATTCACCGTCTTCAGCTTTTACCTGATACCAGCTTCCTGTAGATTTATAAACCGTTCCCTGCATTAAAGTAAATTATTCATGCTATCCGTTATTGTTTTCATTACAAATTTAAATGAATAATTTAACTAAGTCCCGGAAAGGACCAGGTTCAATTTACCTGATCCCATCCAGAATTTTTTGTTGATGATTTATGGACTCCTGGTGAATCGCTTTGAACAATCTAAGAACAAATTCCTCGCTTAGCCCTTTTTCCTCTCCTTCAAGCACCATTTTACCGAGAATCTCATTCCACCTTTTGGTCTGAAGAATTGCCACATTCTGATCTTTTTTTACCTGCCCGATCTCTTCTGATATTTTCATCCTTTTACTTAACACATCAAGAATCTGACTATCAGCAATATCGATCTTGGAACGAAGCGTAGTAAGTTTGTTTTGGAATTCCTGGCTTGCCGAAACTTCTTTTCTCACTTTTAAGTCCTGCATAATCTTAATTAACGTTTCAGGGGTAATTTGCTGTGCTGCGTCGCTCCACGCCTTATCAGGAGTATGATGGGTTTCTATCATAAGTCCGTCGTAATTGAGATCCAGAGCCGTCTGACAAAGATCAAAGATGATATCCCGTCTACCGGCTATATGGGACGGATCCAGAATTAAAGGCAGATCAGGGAATTTATTCTGTAGTTCAATCGGGATTTGCCATTCCGGATTATTACGGTATTTGGTCTTTTCATACGCAGAAAATCCACGATGTATCACTCCAAGCTTAGAGATATCTGCTGTATGCAATCTTTCAACCGCTCCAAGCCACAAGGAAAGATCTGGATTCACAGGGTTTTTGACAAGTACGATCTTATCTGTTCCTTTTAAGGCATCGGCGATCTCCTGCACTATAAAAGGAGAAACCGTAGTACGTGCACCTATCCATAGGATATCCACGTCGTGCTTTAATGCCAGATCAACATGGTTTGGATTAGCGACTTCAGTAGTAGTAAGCATTCCGGTTTCTTCCTTTGCCTTTTGTAACCACTTTAAACCAAGAGCCCCAACACCTTCGAAGTTCCCCGGTCTTGTTCTCGGTTTCCATATTCCAGCCCTGAGAACAGTAGCATCACTATCCTTTAACTGATGCGCTATGGTTAATACCTGCTCTTCGGTTTCGGCGCTACAAGGCCCTGCAATAACAAGTGGATGAGAAAGTTTAAAATCATCCAGCCAATTTCTTAGTTCTGCTTTATTTTCCATTTTCCAGTATTTTTAAATTTTCATTCTGAGTTATTCCGTTTAATACATCTTTAATATGATTGGTCTTTTCCATTTCCTGGAAAACCTCCTTGAAGTTATCTTCTTCCATTAATTTTCTGAAATATTTCAAATTGGAAATATATTCATCCAATGTTTCCATTACGTTCTTTTTATTTTGCTTAAAAATTGGGGTCCACATTTCAGGTGAACTCTTCGCCAAACGAACCGTAGAGGCAAATCCACTACCTGCAAGATCAAAAATATCCCTTTCGTTCTTTTCCTTTTCGAGTACCGTTTTACCCAGCATAAAAGAACTTATATGGGATAAATGGGAGACGTAAGCGATATGACGATCGTGAGATGCGGGATCCATATACCTTATCCGCATTCCTATGGCATTAAAGATCAACAAGGCTCTCTCCTGAAGCTTGAAGGCGGTCTTTTCCACCTCGCAAATTATATTTGTTTTATTCTTGAAAAGTCCTCTCATGGCCGCTGATGGACCTGAAAATTCGGTTCCGGCTATGGGATGACCTGCCAGATAATTTCTTCGTTTAGGGTGGTCTGTTGTGATCAAACAAAGCTCTTGCTTGGTTGAACCTGCATCGGTCACCACGCAGTTATCATTTACAGTATCTAGAATTTCAGGAAGTATCTTTAAGGATGCATCCACAGGAATTGCCAGGTATACAAAATCTGCATCAACAAGGTCTTTAAATTCTGCCTTATGATCTATTAGTCCGGTTTTTAATGCCTCTTCAAGGTGTTTTTCATTTTGGTCTAATCCATAGATCTCAACATCTTGAATTTCAGCTCTAAGATCCAGTGCGAAAGATCCTCCAATAAGTCCGGTTCCAATTATAAAGACTTTCATTTTCTTACTCGGTTTAATGCATTTTTAATCACTCCTTCTGAAGCACATAAGGAAAAACGAACATAACCTTCACCCTGCTTTCCAAAAATAAATCCGGGTGCGATAAAAATATCGTGATTGTACAATAGGTCATCTACGACATCTTCTGAAGTTTTTCCTTCCGGAACCTGCGCCCATACAAATAATCCTACCTGACCTTCTGCAGCCTTGCATCCTATTTCATCAATAAGCTCCAGTACCACCTTTTTTCTTTCGGAGTAGATCTTATTCTGCTCATCAAACCAGTCCTGCGATAACTTTAAGGCTTCAACAGCACCTGCCTGTACGGGATAGAACATTCCACTATCCATATTCGATTTTACTCTAAGCACTGAATTTATATTATTTTCACTGCCTAATAACATCCCGACTCTCCAGCCAGCCATATTAAAGCTTTTACTGAGCGAATTCAATTCCATGACATAGTCGCTTCGCTCGGTTTTATTCAAAATACTGGCAGGCCTATCATTCTGAATGAAACTATAAGGATTGTCATTAACCACGAGGATCTTATTTTCCTCAGCAAACGCAGTAAGTTCTTCAAAGAATGATTCAGGCGCCACCGATCCGGTTGGCATATGCGGATAGTTAACCCACATTATCTTTACTTTGCTAAGGTCAGAATCAGCTAGTTTTTTAAGGTCAGGTAACCAGTTATTACTTGCAGAGAGTTCATAATTTCTCTCTTTTGCGTCCAGTAACTTTGAAACAGAGCTATATGTTGGATATCCAGGATCTGGCAACAAGACATCATCACCTGGATTAAGGAAAGCCATAGAAATATGCATTATACCTTCCTTGCTTCCCATTAATGGCAGAATCTCCGTTTCCGTATTCAGTATCCTGTCATAGAAACTCTTATAAAAAGAGGCAATTCCTTCCCTAAGTTCCTTTATACCTTTATAGGGTTGATATTGATGTGCTCCATTGGAACCAATCGCTTTATTTAAGGCCTCAACTACCTCAGCTGGTGGAGAAAGATCGGGACTCCCGATACCGAGATTGATGATATCTTTTCCTTTAGAACGCAAGTCTGCCACCTCCCGAAGTTTTTTCGAGAAATAGTATTCCTGAACATTATCAAGTCGCTTAGCCGTTATCATGACAAATTATTTTTATAGATCCCAAATATTCTTAATCCTTCAGTCATTAGTTTAAGAACATTTATGGCTCTTTCAAAATCCTCCGGTTTTTCAAAAATGACGTCTACAAAAAAAGAATATTTCCAGGGTTCATCAATTATAGGTAGCGACTGGATCTTGGTCATATCCAGATTGCAATCTCTTAAAATATTAAGTACCGAAACCAGACTACCTCTTTCACTCTTAAGATCGAATTTGACCGAAGCCTTATCCAGTTTTTCACCATTTGGTTTCTTTTGCTCAGTGCCAAGCACCAAAAATCTGGTTGCGTTGCTCTTAATGGTATGTATCTCTTTTGCGAGGATCTCAAGATCATATAATTCAGCCGCCGCAGGACTTGCCACAGCCCCTACCTTTCTTAATCCTTCGGTTTGAATTCTTTTTGCTGCTTCAGCGGTATCAGCATCTTCGATCAGTTTTATATGTGGGTATTTCTTAAAAAACTGCTTACACTGTAATAATGCCATTGGATGCGAGTACACCTTTTTAATGTCTGAAATCTCCTGCCCTTTTAATGCCATTAGATTCATATTTACAGGGGTATAATGTTCTCCGATCACTTTTAAATCATACTCATCAATCAATGCATAATTTGGAAGAATGGATCCTGCTATACTATTTTCTATGGCCATTACTGCTTCATCAGATTCTCCAGTCGCCAGTTTCTGTGCTAATTCCTGAAAGGATAAATGTTCCAATACTTCCACATCTTTATGATAATAATCCATTGCTACCAAATGATGAAAAGAACCTTTAATACCCTGAATACCTATTTTTTTATTCATATAACTATCAAAAAAAAGTCTCGATTTTAGATCGAGACTTTTATATAATTTTATGGTGATTTAATCATATAGCATTCCCGACCCTATTCCTGGAATAGAAATAAAAGTAATAGAAAGCGTTCCAAATGATTAATCTTGTCATTTCCAATAATTCTGAAAGACTAAAGTAGCGTTTAAATTTAAGTTTCAAAATATTTTGTTCTGAAATTTTGCAGTTTTCTATTATTCGGAATATACATTGGTTTTTAATGCAAATAATAATTTAGGAGCTACAAAATCCGTTAGAAGATTAAAAAGTTTTCATCGTTCACACGGATAAATATTTATAATTTTGAGCTATGTCTATTTCAGTATCCAACATTTCTAAACTTTTTGGAAGGCAAAAAGCCCTTGATAATGTCAATTTTGATATTTCTAATGGTGAAATTGTCGGTTTTCTTGGTCCTAACGGTGCCGGAAAATCAACCCTAATGAAGATTCTCACTGGTTATCTTTCTAAAGATGCGGGAGAAGCAAGTATTTGCGGAATGGATATTCAAGAACATAAGACAGAAATTCAAAAAAAGACAGGATATCTTCCAGAACATAATCCTCTTTACACTGAAATGTATGTCCGGGAATATCTCAGATTTTGCGCTTCGATCTATAAAATTGATAAGCAAAGAGTTGAAGAGGTTATAGAACTTACCGGTCTTAGCCCGGAAGTCAATAAGAAGATCGAACAACTTTCGAAAGGTTATAGACAACGGGTTGGCCTCGCCGCTGCACTTTTACATGACCCGGAGGTACTAATTCTGGATGAGCCAACTACAGGATTGGATCCCAATCAATTAATCGAGATCAGGACACTTATAAAAAATATAGGAAAAGAAAGCCCTGAAGGCAAACCTGGAAAAACTGTATTTCTCTCAACGCATATCATGCAGGAGGTGGAAGCGATTTGTGATCGCGTAATTATCATAAATAAAGGTAAGATCGTAGCAGATAAAAAACTGAAAGACCTGAGAGATGATAGAGAGCAGATTATTTTTGTCGAATTCGATTACCGGATAGAAGAGGTAGCTCTGGAGGAATTACCACACCTGATCTCTGCAAAAAACAAAGGAGGTTTCACTTACGAATTAATCTTCGACACCAAAAAAGATATGAGACCGGCAGTTTTTGACTTCGCACATGACAATGGATTAAAGACACTTCAGCTTAATCAGAAAACCAAAAATCTTGAAAGTCTGTTTTCTGAATTGACTACTTCTTAGATCGATTTGACCATTACTGGTACTTTAATTAAGGCTTATTCAAATATAAGCTTTCCCTTAAAATGCTCGGTCACATCTACCAGTGGTGGCCGATTAACCGAAATGATATCCCCGTAACTATAAATATTCCCTCTTAAACTTTGCCGGGGATTTATAATAAGCTTATTAGTTCCCCTGTGGAAAATATCACAATGCTGAACTACAAGATTCCTACCTTCAAGCCTTCCATCTCCCGCAGCGAAGAAAGCATTTAGATTTTCAGCTTTTCCGGAAAGAAAATAGTTGGAAAAATGATCTGTAGTAATCCGAAGATTCTGAACATCAAGATTCAGGATAAAATCTCCATCGGTATGAATTTCAGGAACCTTTTCTTGATTCAAAGACCTTAACCACAACTCCGGATAGTTCAAAGTTCCGATACTTTCAATTGCGTAAGGTGTCCTGCTTTGTATCCAGTTTATATTCGGACTGGTTACATAAACCTTAGTGATCTCATATTCTCTAAATAAATTACAGTTATTTTCATTTTCGAGGATAAGCCTTCCCTCTTCTACTCTGGCATTTACTTCATTGATAAGGTTTTCACCGGTTTCAATGATCACTTTCTGTTCTGGCCCTTGTTGTAAATAAAGTTTCACCTTATCCAGCACAAGGATCTCTGTAAAAATTGAAACCTGGATTTCTTCTCTTATAATTTTTCCTGTAGTCTGAATACAATCTGGAGCATCCTCAGTGCTACAACCAAAAACTAAAAATACCCCGATTATCACTATGATTCTTTTCATAACCTGTACCCTATTGAAAACTCGACCGCTTCAGCATTTGCTCCGTGAGATCTCACGGTAGCCGAAGCCCACCAATCCTTTGTAATTTCCCTTTGCAGACCTATACGGTTGTATACGCGCTCGACATAATCCTCATAAGGATAATAGGCATAGTAGCCCAACTGCGTAATCAAGGACATTTTATTGAAAGTGAGCTTATGTCCTACAAAGAGCCCTATTCTTTTGGCGTCAGCATCTGGATCATTATCCTGCTGCGGAAATGCGATTGCCTTGTATTCTATAAACTCTTCAAGAGATCTTGAAAGGATAAGTTCAGCCCCCCCATGCAGCGTACTTTTTTTATTTAATACCTTATCTGCATAAGCTGCAATTGTTAGAAAAGGGAGTTGTGGAGAACCTACCACTCCTGTTGAATTCACTCCGCTTCTAAGAGCCAAATTAAAATGAATTGGCTCGGTATATTTTTCTTTTGCCTCTTTCGAAATAAAATCTGGATGTTCCTCGTAATCCAGCAAATAATTAATCCCGAAATTAAAGGTAAAAGTGTTGGTACTGTTATTAGGAGATTTAAAATCGGCATTCGAATAATGAATTATAGAAATTCCTGTCTGTAAACCAAAGCCTTTATAAATATTCTGCCGGTGATAGTTGCCCATCAGGTAAGTGGTACTTAATAAATGGGACCCAAAAGCGTTATTGAAGTAGTTATCATCAGGATCGTACGGATTCGTATTATAAGCCAGGCCCTGACCTATCCTGAACATCAAATTCCTATTGAAGAAATAGAAACTGAAGTGGGCATATAACCCAAAATTGTCGCCTAAATATTGATTCCTAAGATCCTGGTATATAAATGAATAGCCAAAGTCGGGATAATTATACCGTCGTTCCCATTCTTTAAGTCCATAGGTTTTCTGGTTCCAGCTTAGTATAAATCCTGTAGGGTGTCCGGTTATAAGGTGGCCAATATCTGGATTATGTTCCATGATCGAACCGTAGAAATAATTGCCATCTAAAGAAAAGAATTTCGGGATTTTCTCCTGCTGACCCCAGAGATTAAGGCTTAAAAGTAATATAAGGCTCAGGGCAATTTTTTTCATACGAAGCAAATCTAATACAAATAGGAAAAAAATCACCTATCGTAGTCCTCGTTGACTAAAAAACTGCCGCGGCAATCTTTTCAATATTACTGCTTTTACCCATCGAATAATAATGTACAGTTGGAACCCCGGCATCCACAAGTTCCTTTGACTGTTTTATGCACCATTCCACGCCCAGCTGTCTTACTTCGGCATTCGTTTTACACTTCTCGATTTCAATTATAAGCTCCTCAGGTAAGTCTATCTTGAAAACCTGTGGTAATAACTGTAAATGTCTTTTAATAGCAATTGGTTTTATTCCGGGAATAATAGGTACCGTAATACCCATTTCCCTTGCTTCTTCCACAAACCTGAAAAATTTTGAATTATCGAAAAACATTTGGGTCACCACATAATCTGCTCCGGCATCAACCTTTTCCTTCAAACGCTTAAGATCAGATTTCATAGAAGGTGCTTCCAGGTGTTTTTCGGGATACCCGGCTACTCCAATACAAAAATCTGAATTATGATCGGCCTCTATAACATCATGAAGGTATTTACCATGATTCATGTTTTTCACTTGTTTTACCAGGTCGCATGCATATTTATGCCCCCCTTCTGAAGGCTCGAAGTATTTCTGGTGATTCATTGCATCTCCTCGCAAAGCCATAATATTTTCTATTCCAAGATAGTGGCAGTCCACGAGAAGATATTCAGTTTCCTCTCTTGTAAAACCTCCACATAGCACATGAGGAACCGTATCCACATTATATTTATGCTTTATGGCTGCACAAATCCCAACGGTCCCCGGACGCATACGAGTGATCTGTCTATCCAGAAGTCCACCCCTTTCTACGTAAACATATTCTTCCCTCGAGGTGGTAACATCTATAAAAGGCGGTTTGAATTCCATCAAAGGATCTATATTATCATACAGTTCCTGAATATTCTTACCTTTTTTTGGAGGAATGATCTCGAAAGAAAATAAGGTCTTTCCCTTTGCCTTTTCTATATGTTCTGTTACTTTCATAGTAATATGCTTTGCCTAAAGCTATAAATTGATCTTCATTTTCAATAAAATCTGAAACAGTTAAAAAACTATTGATCAGCAATATTCGGATTCAGCCATTTTAAAGCCTTTTCCATACTTATTCCTTTTCTATCGGCGTAATCCTTAACCTGGTCCTCTTTGATTTTTCCCAAACCAAAATATCTAGCTTCAGGATTAGCAAAATAATATCCACTTACACTGGCTGCCGGCCACATCGCAAGGCTTTCTGTAAGCTTTACACCAATCCTTTCTTCGACCTTTAAAACTTCCCAGATGGTGAGTTTCTCGAGGTGATCCGGACAGGCTGGATAACCGGGAGCAGGACGAATTCCTTTATAATTCTCTTTAATCAATTCTTCATTGGAGAGATCTTCGTCTTCTGCATAACCCCAATCCTGAGTTCTTACCTGTTTATGAAGATATTCCGCAAAAGCTTCAGCAAGCCTGTCGGCAATGGCTTTGATCATAATGGAATTATAATCGTCATGCTCCTTTTCAAATTTTGCAGCAAGCTTTTCAGTTCCAAATCCTGTGGTTACACAAAAACAACCTATATAATCCTGGATTCCGGAACCTTTAGGCGCTACAAAATCAGCAAGCGCCAGGTTCGGCTTCCCTCCATGTTTTTTTAATTGCTGACGTAGAGTTCTGAAAATGGTAATCTTCTCCTCAGCACCTTCCTGATATTTAACTTCTATATCATCGTTGTTCACTGCATTAGCAGGAAATATCCCGAAAACAGCTTTGGCTTTTAAAAACTTTTCAGCAAGTACCTTTTTCAAAAGTTCCTTTGCATCATTATATAAACTGGTAGCCTGTTCTCCCACCTTTTCATCCTGAAGAATATCAGGATAACGTCCATGAAGATCCCAGCTTCTGAAAAAGGGGGACCAGTCTATATAATCTTCAAGCTTTTCGAGATCAAAATCTTCAATAACCTGTACTCCGGTCCTATTCGGTGCAACTATTTCCGTTCTATCCCAATCTATTGTATACTTATTCCTTCTTGCCTCTTCTATACCCAGAAAAGATTTTACTTTACTCCTTTTCTTAAAATTGAGCCTGAATTTATCGTATTCAGACTTAAGATCACTTTTATACTTTTCCCTGGTACTTTCCTTTAAAAGATCTCCTACAACGGTAACTGCCCTGGAAGCATCATTAACATGGGCCACCGCGTGTTTGTATTGGGGATCGATCTTTACCGCGGTATGCGCTTTTGAAGTAGTCGCTCCACCTATTAAAAGAGGAACCGAAAATTCCTGACGTTCCATTTCCCTGGCCAGGTAAACCATTTCATCGAGAGAAGGAGTGATGAGTCCGCTTAGCCCAATTGCATCTACATTCTCCTTTTTTGCGGTTTCAATGATCTTTTCCGGAGGAACCATGACTCCAAGATCTATGATTTCGTAGTTGTTACAGCCCAGAACGACACTTACGATATTCTTCCCAATATCATGAACATCTCCCTTTACCGTAGCAAGTAATACTTTACCAGCAGATTTTCTAACATTGGATTTGTCAGCTTCTATATACGGAAGCAAATAGGCCACTGCCTTTTTCATCACTCTGGCCGATTTCACAACTTGGGGAAGGAACATCTTACCACTTCCAAAGAGGTCTCCTACTACATTCATGCCTATCATTAAGGGACCTTCGATAACATCCAGAGGCCTGTCTGATTTTCTTCGGGCTTCTTCCACGTCTTCTACTATATAAGCATCTATGCCTTTTACAAGGGCATGGGTGATCCTGTCCTGTAATTCTTTTTCACGCCAGGCCAGATCTGTTTTGGTTTCCTTCTTAGTACCAACTACGTTTTCCGCAAAGGCAAGCAATCTTTCAGTCGCATCCTCACGCCTATCGAGGATCACATCTTCTACATGATCGAGAAGATCTTTGGGTATTTCATCGTAAACCTCCAGCATGCTCGGATTAACGATCCCCATATTCATTCCTGCCTTAATTGCATGATACAGGAAAACGGAATGCATAGCTTCACGTACCGGATTGTTTCCCCTGAAGGAAAAGGATACATTGCTTACTCCCCCGCTCACGCTTACGTAAGGCAGGTTTTCTTTTACCCATCGGGTTCCTTCGATAAAGTCTATCGCATTTCTTCGATGTTCTTCCATTCCGGTCCCAACAGGAAAAATGTTAAGATCGAAAATGATATCCTGAGGGGGAAAATTTACCTTATTGGTAAGAATATCATAAGAACGTTTAGCGATCTCGATCCTTCGCTCATAATTATCAGCCTGCCCTATTTCATCAAATGCCATTACGATCACAGCAGCGCCGTATCGTTTTATCTTTTTTGCATTGGCTATGAATTCTTCTTCCCCTTCTTTAAGGCTTATGGAGTTCACGACACATTTACCCTGTACTACCTGCAAACCTGCTTCAATAATCTCCCATTTAGAGCTATCAATCATTATCGGGACTCTGGCAATATCCGGTTCAGCTACCACAAGATTCAGGAATTTAACCATGGCTTCCTTACCGTCGATCAAACCATCATCCATATTGATATCGATGATCTGTGCTCCTCCTTCTACCTGTTCCCGTGCGACATCAAGCGCTTCATCATATTTTTCTTCCTTTATCAATCTCAGGAATTTCCTGGAACCTGCGACATTAGTACGTTCACCTACGTTTACAAAGTTAGTGTCAGGAGTTATCACAAGGGGTTCAAGGCCTGATAATTTAAGAGGTCTGTTTCTGGACATATTCCTAATTACTTTTGATTTCTAGACCCTTTTTAATAGGCCTCGGTTTGTAATCCTTAGCTATTTCAGCAATAGCCTTTATATGGTCTGGAGTGGTTCCACAGCATCCTCCCAATATATTTACAAGGCCTTTTTCCAGGTATTCCTTTATCTGGTCTACCATTTCACGGGCATCTTGATCGTACTCTCCAAAGGCATTTGGCAGACCTGCATTGGGGTAGGCCGAGACGCCAAATTCGGTATTCCTGGCAACCGCCTCCAAATGCGGAGTAAGTTGCTTTGCCCCTAAAGCGCAGTTGAACCCAATACTTAAAAGAGGAATATGAGATATAGAGATCAGGAAAGCTTCGGCGGTCTGGCCGGACAAGGTCCTGCCGGAAGCATCGGTGATGGTTCCGCTTACCATCACGGGAATGTCTACTTTCATTTCTTCTTTAAGTTCATCGATGGCAAAAAGAGCAGCTTTAGCGTTTAAAGTATCAAAAACAGTCTCTACAAGCAAAATATCAACGCCTCCATCTATCAATGCTTTTGCCTGTTGTTTATAAGCCCTTTGCAATTCTAAAAAGGTTATCGCACGAAATCCCGGATCATTTACATCTGGCGACATACTGGCTGTCTTATTCGTTGGACCCATGGCACCTGCTACATACCTGGGTTTATCGGGATTTTCAGCAGTAACTTCCAGGGCCACTTTTTTTGCGATCCTGGCCGATTCATAATTCAGTTCATAAACCAGGTCCTCCATTTGGTAATCAGCCATAGCGATAGTCGTTCCTGAGAAAGTATTGGTTTCAACGATATCGGCACCGGCATCAAAATATTTTCTATGGATAGCTCCGATAGCTTCCGGTTGAGTAATGGATAGAAGATCATTATTACCTTTAACCGGAACAGGCCAGTCGGTAAATCGCTTTCCACGGAAATCTTCTTCAGAAAATTTATATTCCTGCAGCATGGTCCCCATGGCACCATCAAGGATTAGTATTTTTTGTGAGAGTAATTCTTCTAATTTTGACATATTTTCTAAAATAACCTTATCAAAAAAGAAGACGGAAAAGAAATCTTTTGTTATCTATCCAATCAAGTTGGTAGAACGTAGCACCTTCTCCCAAAAGGAGGGTTGCCAAGGTTTCAACGGGTCTATTCCCTCAACCTTTCTTGATAACGGTAAAAAACAATGAACTTACGAGGGCAAATATAAAGTTATAATATACCCAATCGCAAAGATTTAAGAAAATTTTCTATAAAAGCTTTTCTGAATTCAGCTCGATGGAATAACTGATCTTTGCAGCCTTTTCTAACATTTTAGATACAGAACAGTATTTGTCCATCGACAATTTTACCGCTCTTTCTACTTTAGCCGCCGGCACCTCCCCTTTTAAAATAAAGTCCAGGTGGATCTTCTTGAAAACATTGGGGATCGCACCATCTTCACGGAAACCTTCCACCTGGACCTGAAGATCTTCCAATTCGTGATTCTGCTTTTTTAGGATCATTACCACATCAATACTGCTGCAACCTGCGATACCCCTGAGAAGTAAATCCATTGGACTTGATCCCTTAGGCTCTGCTTCAGATTTATTGTCGAGAAGTACTATTTGACCATTCTCATTCTTAGTTTCAAAAAGATAGTTTTCATTGATTCTTTTTAAGCTGATCTTCATTTTCTCGAATTTTTATCAAAGATAGGAAATCTGACTTTTCCCGCTGGTAAAATTGGTTACCATATGCGGTCATATAAATTCGGCCATGTTAGGTATTGACTAAGTTCAAACTAAAAATAAT
>CAYWAB010000044.1:0-18018 GCA_964456105.1 uncultured Christiangramia sp.
CTATTCCTTGCCGGGTTTACCGTTTTATTTTTCGTTACTTATCAGAAAAGAAAAAATAAGATTTTAAAGGAAAAATTCGAGGCAGAACAAAAATTCAGGATTGAGCTTTCCAATGCGAGACTGGAAATACAGGAGGCTACCCTTAAAAACGTAAGTTGGGAACTGCATGATAATATAGGGCAATTGTTATCCATTGCTAAAATCCAACTCAACTTTTTGAACAAAGCGGTAATCGAAGAAAATCAAAGTAAATTCAAAGAAGTTAAAAAACTGGTGGCTGATTCTTTGGCCGAAGTTCGTGCACTCTCTAGATCTCTTAATAAAGAAGTAATAGATCAAAAAGGGATTATAAGTTCTATTCAAAATGAAATAGATCGATTTAACAGGCTTGAAGTTCTTGAAGCAAAACTGGAGGTTGAAGGAGATCCAATTAAGATTCCTCAGGAAGATACTATAATACTTTTTAGAATTATGCAAGAGTTCTTTTCTAATGTTATCAAACATGCGGGCGCATCTTTACTATACGTAAAATTCCAGTATAATACCGATTCTCTTCATATTCTGGCAAAGGATAACGGCAAAGGGTTTAACATGGATACCCAGGAAACAGGGTCCGGAACATTGAACATGAGCAGCCGCGCCGAGATGATTAATGCCGAATTCACTCTAAATTCTTCGATAGGAGAAGGAACTTCCTTATCTTTACTCTATCCAACCAAGCCCAGGAGTAAATGAGCAAAACGATCATAATCGTTGACGATCATAAATTATTCGCACAATCCCTACAAGTAATGGTTAATTCATTTGAGGGTTTTGAGGTCATTGATGTATTTAAAAATGGCTCAGAATTAGTGGATTATATCGAGAATGATGGAAAGTTGCCAGATATAGTTCTACTTGATATGCGTATGCCTGTGATGAACGGAATGGAAACCATGGCCTGGCTAAAAGAAAACAAACCAGAACAAAAGGTTCTCGCGCTTACTGTAGATCAGGAAGATGAGACCATTATAAGAATGCTCAAACTTGGCTGCAGGGGTTATCTTTTAAAGGATATAGATCCAGAGGAGTTTGAACATGCTCTTAATTCCATCTATAATTATGGTTATTATTCTAATCAAACCATTTCAGATGCTCAAAGCCACGGAGACAAAAAGCAAAAATACGAAGAGCTAACTCCAAGAGAGCTGGAATTTCTCAATCACGCCTGCAGCGAACTAACCTACAAGCAGGTGGCAGAACAGATGAACCTTAGTCCGAAGACAGTGGATAACTATCGGGAAAGCCTTTTTTCAAAACTAAGGGTAAAAAGCAGGGTTGGCCTTGTCCTTTTTGCAATCAAGGAGGGTATCTGCGAGGTATAACCTTAATTTAATACTATTTTAGAATTCTCGGTTTAGAATAAAGTTTATTCTGCAGTATCTTAGTGCCTTAAAAATTTTTAAGATTTGATTGATTCTGCGAAAATAGAACTAAGAAATTTACAGGTAAAGGATTATGAAACCCTCAAAGAGTCCATGGTTAAAAGTTATCATGCGATGCCTCATGAGTACTGGACCAAAGGAGAGATTAAGACGCTGATTAACAAATTCCCGGAAGGCCAGCTTTGTATTGTTATCGATAATAAAATTGCTGGTTGTGCCCTGTCTATAATTGTAGATTATGACAAGTTTGATGATAATCATAATTACGATTCTATTATTGGAGGAGAAAACTTCTCCACCCATACCAAGAATGGTAATGTATTGTATGGAATAGATGTTTTCATTCATCCTGAATATCGTGGTATGCGATTAGGCAGGAGGCTTTATGAAGCTCGAAAGGAACTTTGTGAGCACCTTAATCTTAAAGCCATCGTATTTGGCGGGCGTATCCCCAATTATGCGAAATATGCTGACGAATTAACCCCTAAAAAATATATAGAGAAGGTAAAACTTCAGGAAATACACGATCCTGTGTTATCATTTCAATTATCCAATGATTTCCATGTTAAGAAAGTAATCAAAGGATACCTTTCTGGAGATCATGAAAGTAAGGAATATGCCACCTTAATGGAATGGAATAATATTTATTATACCAAACCACAAAACCTGGTAAACACAACCAAGACAGTGGTTAGATTAGGTTTGGTGCAATGGCAGATGCGCTTGTTCAAGGATTATGATGCGCTGGTTTCCCAGATCGAATTCTTTGTGGATGCGGTAAGTAATTATCAGAGTGATTTTATATTATTCCCTGAACTTTTCAACGCACCTTTGATGGCCCAATTCAATCATTTGAGTGAACCAGAAGCCATCCGAGGACTTTCCAGCTATACAGAGAGGTTGCTGGAAACCTTTCGGGAATTCGCTATCAACTATAACATAAATATCATTACAGGTAGTATGCCCCAGGCACAAGGTGATCATATGTACAATGTTGGTTTCCTTTGTAGACGGGATGGAAGTTATGAGCGTTATAAGAAACTTCATATTACTCCTGCTGAAGAAACCGCCTGGGGAATGAAAGGAGGAAATGAATTTGAAACTTTTGATACCGATTGCGGGAAAATTGGAGTTCTTATTTGCTACGACGTAGAATTTCCCGAGGTTAGTAGAATTTTGGCTGAAGAAGGGATGAACATTCTCTTTGTTCCTTTTATGACCGATACCCAAAATGGATATTCAAGGGTAAAGATCTGTGCACAGGCCAGGGCGGTGGAAAATGAATGTTATGTAGCCATAGCTGGATCTGTAGGGAATCTCCCAAAAGTTGATAACATGGATATCCAATATGCGCAGAGTGCCGTGCTAACCCCTTCAGATTTTGCTTTTCCTGTAAATGGAATTAAAGCTGAAGCAACTCCTAATACGGAAAGTACACTTCTTGTGGATGTAGACCTTGATCTATTAAAAGAGCTACATAATTTCGGAAGCGTCAGAAATAAAAAAGACAGAAGAAAGGATCTCTATTCCTTAAAGAGGAAGAAATAAGTTTTCAATAAAATAATCAAATAATTAGAGCCATCTGGAAAGATGGCTTTTTTATTGACCTTAAGCAGCCGAACATCAAATAAATATCTGGGATATTCAGCTTTTGACTATCGTAATATAAATGACATTAAACAACTGTAAATCAATTAATTGAAACTATAAATAAGGCTTCGACTGTAATTTAAGGTTGTTTAAACAGTCATGGAAGAGTATAACAACCGGTACTTTTAAATGCTGAGACTAAAATAAACTTAATGAATAATAAATTCAGCAGAATAATTACGCAAAGCGATTCCCAACCGGCCTCACAGGCAATGCTGCATGCATTGGGTCTTACAAAAGAAGATTTCAAGAAGCCTTTCGTTGGAATTGCCAGTACGGGGTATGAAGGGAATCCTTGTAATATGCATCTGAATGACCTCGCAAAAGAGGTAAAAAAAGGAACGCAGAATGCGAATTTTGTAGGTTTAATTTTTAATACGATAGGGGTAAGTGACGGTATTTCTATGGGTACCCCCGGAATGCGCTTTTCACTACCTTCAAGGGATATTATTGCCGACTCTATGGAAACTGTCGTTAACGCCATGGCTTATGACGGGCTTATAACAGTTGTTGGATGCGATAAAAATATGCCAGGTGCTCTAATGGCCATGCTTAGAATTAATAGGCCGGCTATTTTGGTCTATGGAGGGACTATTGCTTCAGGATGTCATAATGGAAAGAAGCTTGATGTAGTTTCGGCTTTTGAGGCCTGGGGTTCTAAGGTTTCTGGTGAAATGGATGAAGAGGAATACCAGGCCGTTGTGGAAAAAGCCTGTCCTGGTGCTGGAGCTTGCGGAGGAATGTATACCGCGAATACCATGGCTTCGGCAATAGAGGCTCTAGGGATGAGTCTACCTTATAATTCCTCGAATCCCGCTGTTAGTCAGGAGAAAAAAATTGAAAGTGAAAAAGCCGGAGAAGCAATGGAACTTCTTCTGGAAAAAGATATTAAACCAAGAGATATTGTAACGAAAGAAGCTCTTGAGAATGCTATACGGCTCCTAACGGTTCTTGGTGGATCAACGAATGCGGTGCTTCATTTTCTTGCGATCGCAAAAGCCGCTAAAGTAGATTTCGGTTTAACTGAATTTGAAAAAATTTGTGACAGTACGCCTTTTCTTGCAGATCTAAAACCAAGTGGAAAATATGCTATGGAAGATGTACATAGAATTGGCGGGATTCCAGCAGTACTCAAGTATATGCTCAAGCACGATATGCTAAACGGGGACTGTCTTACTGTTACCGGTAAGACTTTGGCAGAAAATCTTGCAGAAGTTCCGGATCTGGAAGAAGGGCAGGATGTAATACACGATCTGGAAAATCCAATTAAGAAAACCGGACATATAAGGATTCTTTACGGAAATCTTGCGGAAGAAGGATCGGTAGCGAAGATCACCGGGAAAGAAGGTCTGGAATTCACAGGTACCGCAAAAGTATTTAATAGTGAGTTCGAGGCAAATGCCGGAATTTCTGCGGGAAAAGTGAAAAAAGGAGATGTTGTGGTTATAAGATATGAAGGTCCTAAAGGAGGGCCGGGAATGCCGGAAATGCTAAAACCAACTTCTGCAATAATGGGAGCAGGTTTAGGTAAGGATGTGGCATTGATCACCGATGGAAGATTTTCAGGAGGAACCCACGGATTTGTAGTTGGACATATTACTCCCGAAGCTCAGGAAGGCGGCTTGATCGCTTTAATAGAGGATGGAGATGAAATAATTATCAATGCAGAGAAAAATACACTGGATGTGAATATTTCTCAGGAAGAAATTCAAAAAAGAAGAAAGAACTGGCAGGCTCCGTCGCTAAAGGTAAACGGAGGTGTTCTTTATAAATATGCCAGAACGGTATCCTCGGCCTCTAAAGGTTGTGTTACCGACGAATTTTAATAAGCTTAATTATGGAGGAAGTTAAAACAGCGAGTTTTGGTAAAGTAACCACGAAGGAAATAACTACTGTTTCAGGAGCTGAGGCGGTAATAAAGTGTTTGTTGGAGGAAGGTGTAGATACTATTTATGGTTATCCCGGAGGTGCCATTATGCCTGTTTATGATGAGTTATTCAAATATCAGGATAAGATACATCATGTACTTACTCGGCATGAGCAGGGTGCTACCCATGCTGCCCAGGGTTATGCCCGTGTTAGTGGAAAGGTTGGTGTTGCTGTGGCTACTTCCGGACCTGGAGCGACAAACCTAGTTACAGGTATAGCTGATGCACAGATCGATTCTACCCCTATGGTTTGTATAACGGGGCAGGTAGGATCTCATTTACTTGGAAGTGATGCTTTTCAGGAAACCGACATCGTAGGTATATCCACTCCAATTACCAAATGGAACTATCAGATCACAAAGGCTTCGGAAATTCCTGAGGTGCTTGCAAAGGCATTCTACATTGCCAGATCTGGGAGACCAGGACCTGTTTTAATAGATATCACTAAAGATGCACAGTTTGCTTCCCTTGAATTCAGTTATAAAAAATGCTCAGGTATCAGGAGTTATAAACCTTTTCCTGAAGTAAACCTTTTACAGGTTGAAAGAGCAGCGAAAGTGATCAATAAAGCGAAAAAACCAATGATCGTCTTTGGCCAGGGTGTAATTCTTGGAGGAGCTGAAAAGCTTTTTAAGGAAGTAGTTGAAAAATCCGGAATACCTGCCGCATGGACAATCCTTGGTTTATCTGCGCTTCCTACAGATCATCCTCTAAATGTTGGGATGGTGGGAATGCACGGAAACTACGGTCCTAATATGTTAACCAATGAATGTGACGTTCTTATTGCTATTGGAATGCGCTTCGATGATAGGGTAACCGGCAACCTGGATCATTATGCAAAACAAGCAGAGGTAATACATTTTGAAATAGACCCTGCAGAGATCAATAAGAATGTTAAAGCAGATTATCCTGTGCTTGGGGACGTTAAAGAAACCTTAAAAGTACTTCTGGAATTGCTCGAACCAAACAGCCATGAGGAATGGTACCAGAAGTTCAAGGATATGTATAAGACCGAATATGAAAAGGTTATTAAGGGAAATATGGACCCAACTAAATCTGGTATCGGTATGGGGGAAGTGATCCAGGAGATCAATAATTTCTCAAAAGGGGATGCCGTAATAGTTTCAGATGTCGGGCAGCATCAGATGGCAGCCTGCAGGTATGCAAAGTTTAACCAAACCAGAAGTAATGTCACTTCGGGAGGGCTTGGAACCATGGGATTTGCTCTTCCGGCCGCTATTGGGGCTAAAATGGGAAGCCCTGAAAGAGAGGTTGTAGCAATTATTGGCGATGGGGGTTATCAGATGACGATTCAGGAACTTGGCACCATTTTCCAGACAAAGGTTCCTGTAAAGATTGTTGTTTTAAACAACGGATTTCTTGGAATGGTTAGACAGTGGCAACAGCTATTCTTTGACAAGAGATATGCTTCTACCGAAATGATCAATCCCGATTTCATAACTATCGCGAAAGGGTATCATATCAAGACCGGAAAGGTGACCGAAAGGTCACAATTGGAAGGCGCTATTAAGGATATGATGGATAGTAAGGAAGCTTATTTCCTTGAAGTTAAAGTTGAACAGGAAGAAAATGTGTTCCCAATGATCCCAACCGGAGCATCTGTTTCCGAAATCTTATTAGAATAATGGAAAAGAAGAATTATACAGTATCGATTTATACAGAAAACAATCTTGGTTTGTTAAGCCGGATCGCAGCTATTTTTCTGAAAAGACATATAAACATAGAAAGTATAACTGCCTCTCCAAGTGAAGTCGCTGAGGTCATGCGATTTACTATAGTGGTCGAAGTACCCGAAGAGCAGATCAAAAAGATTATAGGACAGCTTGAGAAACAAATAGAAGTGATCAAAGCTTTTTATAATACAGACGCTGAGACAATATATCAGGAAACAGCGCTTTATAAGATTAAGTCTGATGAATTCCTGGACGATCACAATATTCAGGAATTTATAAAGGAAACAAATGCTCGTATAGTTACAGTTACCAAGGATTTCTTTGTTATAGAAAAGACCGGTAAGCGCAGGGAAGTGGATCAGCTTTATGAAACCTTAAAACCATACGGATTAATGCAATTTGTAAGATCCGGAACTATAGCAGTAACCAAAAACGAAATGCCTATTTCAGGCATACTTGAAAAATTTAATTCAACAAATTCAATATCATGACGAACTATTTTAACAGCCTTTCTTTACGTGAACAATTAGCCCAGCTGGGTACTTGCAGGTTTATGGACCTGGATGAATTCAGTGAAGGAATCAATGTTTTAAAAGGTAAAAAAGTAGTTATAGTAGGCTGTGGAGCCCAAGGACTCAACCAAGGTTTAAATATGCGGGATAGTGGACTGGATATTTCTTACGCCCTAAGGGAAGGTGCCATTGAACAAAAAAGACAATCCTGGAAAAATGCCACTGAAAACAATTTCAAGGTTGGAACTTATAAGGAACTTATTCCTGAAGCTGACCTTGTGGTAAACCTAACTCCAGATAAGCAACATACTTCGGTTATAAAGACAATTGTTCCCCATATAAAAAAAGGAGCTGTACTTTCTTATTCTCACGGATTCAATATAGTGGAAGAAGGTATGCAGATTCGTGATGATATCACCGTGATTATGGTGGCACCTAAATGTCCAGGTTCCGAAGTCAGGGAAGAATATAAAAGAGGCTTTGGAGTACCAACCTTAATAGCGGTTCATCCTGAAAATGATCCAAATGGGATTGGTTTCGAATGGGCAAAGGCATATGCCTACGCTACCGGAGGTCATAGAGCAGGAGTACTTTCTTCTTCCTTTGTTGCTGAAGTTAAGTCTGATCTTATGGGAGAGCAGACAATTCTTTGCGGGGTACTCCAAACAGGTTCCATTCTAACTTTTAATAAAATGGTTGCTGATGGTTTAGAACCTTCCTATTCGGCCAAATTGATACAATATGGTTGGGAAACCATCACTGAAGCTTTAAAGCATGGTGGAATTACCAATATGATGGATCGATTATCAAATCCGGCAAAATTACGTGCAAATGAAATTGCGGCTGATCTAAAACAGCAAATGAGGCCATTGTTCCAGAAACATATGGATGATATTATTTCCGGTGAATTCAGTAGCCGAATGATGAAAGATTGGGCGAATGATGATAAGGAATTATTAGAATGGCGTGCGGCTACTGAAAATACAGCTTTCGAGAAAACAGAGGCAACCTCAGAAGAGATCAAAGAGCAGGAGTATTTTGATAAAGGAGTTTTACTTATAGCTTTTGTAAAATCTGGAGTAGAACTCGCCTTTGAAACTATGGTGGAGGCAGGAATCATTGCTGAATCAGCATATTACGAATCTTTGCATGAAACTCCGCTTATTGCAAATACAATAGCCAGAAAGAAACTTTATGAGATGAACAGGATAATTTCGGATACCGCGGAATACGGATGTTACCTCTTTGACCATTCCTGTAAACCTTTAATTAAGGATTATATAAACAGCCTTGAACCGGAAGTAGCCGGAAAAACCTATGGTACAGGTTATAATGGAGTTGATAATCAAGAGTTGATAATGGTTAACGATGCCATAAGAAATCACCCGGTAGAGAAAGTGGGAGGGTTACTTAGAAAGGCGATGACGGCAATGAAAAAAATACATGAATAAATGGGATTACTGCTGGCAAAGGACAAATCATACAAACCAAAACTGGAAGCTGTCAAAGAAGCTGCAGAACGAATATCAAAGGTCGTTCTAAAAACTCCTTTAGCAGAGTCTTTTACTTATAGCAAAAGATTTGAGGCAAATGTGCTGCTTAAAAGGGAGGATCTTCAACAGGTTCGTTCTTACAAGATCCGTGGGGCATATAATAAGATCTCCAGCCTGCCGGGAGATCAGCTAAAAAAAGGGGTGATTTGTGCCAGCGCGGGTAACCATGCTCAGGGAGTTGCTTTTGCTTGTAATAAACTACAGGCGAAAGGTATTATTTACATGCCAAATACTACACCAAGACAAAAGGTGGAGCAAACCAAGATGTTTGGAGGTGAATGGGTGGAAATAATACTCCACGGAGATACTTTCGATGATTCATTCAAAAGTGCGATGAAACATATGGAGCGGGAGGGTTTGGTTTTTATTCATCCTTTTGATGATGAAAAAGTGATTGAAGGTCAGGCTACCATTGCTTTGGAAATTCTTGATCAAGCTGAAAAACCAGTCGATTATCTTTTTGCTCCTTTAGGAGGAGGCGGGTTACTTGCCGGTATTTCAACCATTTTCAAACAACTTTCTCCCGAAACAAAAATAATTGGGGTGGAACCAAGTGGCGCTCCTTCAATGACAACGTCCCTTCAGCAAGGAAAAGTGGTTGAATTATCTGAAATTGAGAGATTCGTGGATGGAGCAGCTGTTCAGAAAGTAGGAGGTAGAAATTTCGAAATCTGCAAGCATAACCTTGATGATATGGTCTGTATACCGGAAGGGAAGATCTGCCAGACGATTCTTGATCTGTATAACCAGGATGCTATTGTGGTAGAACCAGCTGGAGCTATGGCAATTTCTGCGATGGATACCTATGCTGAAAAGATCAAAGGTAAAAATGTGGTTTGTATCGTTAGCGGGAGTAACAATGATATTACCAGAACAGCAGAGATAAAGGAAAGGGCTCTGCTATATGCTGGAATTAAACATTATTTTATTGTTAGCTTTCCACAAAGGGCCGGTGCTTTAAAGGAATTTGTTGCAAAAGTTTTAGGACCACATGACGATATTACTCATTTTGAATACTCCAAAAAGCATCATCGTGAAAACGGCCCTGCTGTAGTTGGAATTGAATTAAATGATCCTGCAGATTTTGAACCATTGGTAGAAAGGATGAAGAAAAAGAATTTTTATGGAGAATATCTCAACGATAAACCAAATTTATTTCAATTTTTGGTCTGATTACTAAGTGTATATCAATTTAATATGTATTTTTGAAATGTGAATTCTATAAGACAAATAATATTACCCTCATTTCATTTCAGGCCCCGCCGCAGATAATCCCCTGGCACCTGAACACGACCTTTTATAATATTATTTGATTTTTTCTATTTTGAAACACCTAAAAAGCATAACATTTAAATCTACCATCAGAAATTTTTCTGCCAGGTATACAATGCTTCGCTTTTTTCCCCGTCGCACGTAAGTGCGTGTACTAATTAAGGAACTTAGGTGAGTCCGGTTCCCCCTTCGAGAGACAAAATCAAAAATAATTTTAACCTTAATTTTTTTAGCAAATGAAGATAATCATTGCTAATAAATCTCATGCTTCCTACGCAGAGCAAATTTGTATCACTATTGAAGAATCGGCGAAAGTCCGGGGTACCGGGATCGCGCGTCGAACTCCCGAGTACATCATTAGCAAGATGGAAAAGGCAAACGCTGTGATCGCCCTTGACGGGGAAAAATTCGCAGGTTTCTGTTATATAGAAACATGGAGTCATGAGAAATATGTGGCAAATTCAGGGCTTATTGTTCATCCAGATTACAGGAATCACGGTCTCGCAAAAGAGATCAAACAGTTTATTTTTAAATATTCCAGGGAAAGATATCCAAACGCTAAAATCTTTGGAATAACAACAGGCCTTGCCGTTATGAAAATAAATTATGAACTGGGTTACCAACCTGTAACATTTTCAGAATTAACAGATGACGAAAGCTTTTGGAAAGGCTGCCAGGGTTGTAAAAACTATGATATCCTAACAAGAACAGAGAGAAAGATGTGCCTGTGTACAGGAATGCTTTATGATCCTGAAAAAAAGAAAGAAGATAAGAAATTGAAGAAGCCAAAAAGCAATTTTAACGACAAGGCTTTTCAAAGATTAATACATATTAAACAGACCCTTTTATAAAAAAGAAAAGATCGAGAAAGAATAAAAAATGAAAAAAGTTGTAATCGCATATAGCGGTGGATTGGATACCTCCTACTGCGCCAAATATTTATCTGAAGAAGAGAATTTTGAAGTACATGCAGTGAGTGTAAATACAGGCGGGTTCTCTAAGGCAGAAATTGAAAGGATAGGTTTGAACGCTCAAAAAATCGGAGCTTCTACCTATAAAAATATAGACGCTGTAAAATCCTTTTATGACAAGGTGGTGAAGTATCTAATTTACGGAAATGTACTTAAAAATAATACCTATCCATTATCTGTGAGTGCAGAAAGGATAGTTCAGGCACTTGAAATAGTGAACTATGCCAAGGAGGTTGGCGCCGGTTATATTGCGCACGGTAGTACCGGAGCAGGAAATGACCAGGTGAGGTTCGATATGATCTTTCAGACTATCGCTCCTGAAATCGAGATTATCACTCCCATTAGGGATAAAAAATTAAGCAGGCAGGAGGAGATCGATTATCTTAAATCCAAAGGAGTGAATATGAATTGGGAAAAGGCTAAATATTCAGTCAATAAAGGTCTTTGGGGCACCAGCGTAGGTGGAGCAGAAACCTTAACTTCTGAAAAGCCACTACCGGAAGAAGCTTACCCAAGTCAGCTCACTGCGGAGGGGCCGGAACAGGTAAGCCTTTCTTTTTCAAAAGGTCAGCTTACAGCAATTAATGATATAAAAAATAGTCCGGAAGAAAACATAAGGATACTTGAGGAACTAGGAAAGAAATATGCAATTGGGAGAGATATACATGTCGGAGATACCATTATTGGTATTAAAGGAAGAGTAGGTTTTGAGGCTTCAGCTTCCTTAATCATCATAAAAGCCCATCATCTGCTGGAAAAGCATACTCTTAGTAAATGGCAGTTACAACATAAAGACTATTTAGCGAACTGGTATGGAAATCATTTACATGAAGGAATGTATCTGGATCCGGTAATGAGAAACATGGAAGTTTTTCTGGAGAGCTCCCAGGAGAAGGTAACCGGGGATGTTTTTGTTACCTTATATCCATATCGATTCACTCTTGATGGGATAAGCTCTGAAAATGATCTTATGAACTCAGGATTTGGAAGCTATGGAGAAGATAATAAGGCCTGGACAGCTCAGGATGCAAAAGGTTTTATCAAGATTCTTTCAAATCCAGGAAAGATATACAAACACGTAAATCAAAAAGTATGATTGAAGCCGGTATTGTTGGAGGAGCTGGTTACACGGCAGGAGAACTGATCAGGATACTTTTACGTCATCCAGAGGTGAACCTTAATTTCATATACAGTACTTCTCGGCCTGGAGAGCCAGTTTCAAAAATTCATCAGGACCTTTTAGGAGACACAGATATTAATTTTACAGATTCTATAAATACTAAAGTAGATGTAGTTTTTTTGTGTTTGGGTCATGGTAATTCCAGGAAGTTTCTTTTGAAAAATGAATTTTCTAAAAGGACTAAAATCATCGACCTAAGCACAGATTTCAGAATTAAAGGCAATGATCATTCTTTTGTGTATGGTCTGCCAGAATTCAATAAGGAAAAGATAAGGTCTGCAAATCAAATAGCAAATCCAGGATGTTTCGCAACGGCTATAAGCCTTGCGATATTACCTCTGGCACAAAATGAGTTATTGGTGGATGATCTCCATATTAATGCAGTGACAGGAGCTACCGGTGCAGGTACCTCCTTGTCTGATACCACTCATTTTACCTGGAGGGATAATAATTTTTCGTCTTATAAATCTTTTGAGCATCAACACCTTAATGAAATAAGACAAAGTTTAAAATCATTACAGGATAAGTTTGATGATGAAATTAATTTTATTCCCAATCGAGGTAATTTTTCAAGAGGAATTCATGCAACAGCTTATACTTCTTTCTCAGGAAGCCTGGAGGAAGCTAATTCTATTTATACAGAAGCTTATGCAGACGCCGGATTTACTTTTATTGTAGATGAAGAATTACATCTAAAGCAGGTAGTAAATACCAATAAATGCCTGATCAGGATTCAGAAATTCAACAATAAATTGCTTATTACTAGTGTGATAGACAATCTGCTGAAAGGGGCATCCGGGCAGGCGGTTCAGAACATGAATCTAATGTTTGATCTGGAGGAAAAGACCGGATTAAACTTAAAAGCAAATTATTTTTAAGGAACTTTTCTTTAGAAGTCCGTTAAAGCAGAAGTTAAAAGAAAATAAAAATTAAGCATATGAAAATAGCAATCCTTGGTACAGGCAATTTGGGACATTCCATTGCAAAAGGACTTATTTATAGCAATGCATTCACAAGTCTCTATCTTACCAAAAGAGATATTAAGGATATTCAGGAGTTCGAAGAATATTCTAAAGTTAATGTAACCACCAGTAACCTGGAAGCTGTAAAGAACTCTGATATTCTGATCTTTGCGGTACAGCCTACTCAATTGGAAAAAGTCCTGGAGGAGATCAAAAATGAACTTCATGAAAATCACGTTATAATTTCGACAGTTACAGGTTTCAAAATCCCTAAGATCGAAGAGATCGTCGGGGATCAATTTATAATAAGGGCTATGCCAAATACGGCTATAGCAGTAGGAAAATCTATGACCTGCCTTTGCAGTAATGAAAAAGGCAAAAAAAGGATCGCTATAGCCGAAGCTATATTTAACAGATTAGGGAAAAGCATTGTTATAACTGAAAATAAGATGCAGGCTGCTACTGTAATTTGCGCAAGTGGAATCGCCTTTTGGATGAGACTAATACGTGCTACTTCACAAGGGGCGGTTCAGTTAGGATTTGATGCCAGGGATGCTCAGGAATTGTCGATGCAAACCTGTTTGGGAGCGGCAAGCCTTTTAATCGAATCGGGAAAACATCCGGAAGAAGAAATAGACAAGGTAACTACTCCTAGGGGATGTACTATTGAAGGACTAAACGAAATGGAACATAACGGACTTAGTTCATCGCTTATCAAAGGTCTACAGGCCTCATTTAAGAAGATCAATAATATATCAGAACAGTAGCATGGAATTATTTGACGTTTATCCATTATATGATATAACTCCTATCCGTGGAGAGGGAGTCTATGTGTATGACGAGGATGATACCAGGTATCTCGATCTTTATGGTGGGCATGCTGTGATTTCGATAGGACATTCACATCCAGTGTATGTGGATTCATTGAATAAGCAACTTCAGAAGATTGGATTTTATTCGAATTCTGTAAAAAATCCATTGCAAATAGAACTAGCTCAAAAGTTGGAACAAGCTTCAAGGTTAAGGGATTATGCTTTGTTTTTGTGTAATTCAGGAGCAGAAGCTAATGAGAATGCTTTGAAGCTTGCTTCATTTCATACCGGAAAATCCAGAATTATATATCTTGAAAACGCTTTTCATGGAAGGACCTCCGGTGTAGTTGCGGTTACCGATAATGAAAATATAAAGTCGGCCTATAATAAAGGGCATCAGGTTTCCAGAATTCCCCTGAATGATCTTAAAGCTTTGGAGTCAGAATTGATTAAAGGCGATGTTGCTGCACTTATTTTTGAGGTTATTCAGGGAGTTGGTGGTCTCGATGAGGGAACTACTGAATTTTATCAAAATGCAGGAGAATTGTGCGGAAAATATGGTGCGCTTTTGATAGCAGATGAAGTTCAGGCAGGTTATGGAAGGACAGGTGATTTTTTTGCCTTTCAGAAACATGAAATAAGGCCGGACATAATTTCTATAGCGAAAGGAATGGGAAACGGTTTTCCAATTGGAGGTATACTCGTGGATGATAAGATAAAGCCTAAGTTCGGGATGCTGGGAACAACTTTTGGAGGAAATCATTTGGCTTGTGTTGCCGGTATATCCGTTCTTGACACCATCACAAATGAGAATCTATTAAATAATGCAACTGTGTTATTTGATTACGTCAGGAAGAAAGCATCCAATATTCCTCAAATTAAAAAAATTAAAGGAAGAGGTTTAATGATCGGACTCGAATTTGATTTTGAAATAGCCCAGCTTAGAAAAGAGCTATTATTTAACCATCAGGTTTTTACCGGATCCTCAAATAATAAAAATCTGTTGAGAATACTGCCTCCTCTAAATATTCAAAAAGAGCATTTTGATGAATTCTTTAAAGTTCTCGAAATTGCATTAGAAAATTTTAAAATTCAATAAGATGAAGAACTATGCATCATTAAGTGATATAGAAAATCTTGAAGAATTGATAATTAAAGCCTTAGAACTTAAAAAAGGCTTCTCAACTCTTGATGTCGGTAAAGGAAAAACATTAGGAATGTTATTCTTCAATCCGAGCCTTAGAACCCGATTGAGTACTGAGAAAGCTGCGAAATTGCTGGGGATGGAGGTTTTGGTAATGAATGCCGATAAAGACGGTTGGGCTTTAGAGTTCGAAGAAGGGGTAAAAATGGCCACTAATAAGGCCGAACATATCAAGGAAGCGGCTGCTGTACTTTCCCAATACTGCGACATTATTGCCGTGAGAGCTTTTCCGGAACTTCAAAACAGGGAAAAGGATAGGGCTGAGCTTATATTGAATAGTTTTAAGAAATACGCTTTGGTTCCAATCATTAACCTGGAGAGTGCTACAGAGCATCCACTTCAGGCATTAACTGATGCAATCACGATTATTGAACTGAAGAAAAAAGATAAACCCAAAGTGGTTCTAACATGGGCTCCGCACCCCAAGGCTTTACCTCAATCTGTTCCTAATTCCTTTGCTAAAATAATGCAGAAAATGGATGTTGACTTTGTTATCGCTAATCCGGAAGGTTATGATTTGGATATAGAGATCACTAAAGGGATACCTGTTACCCATGACCAGGATGAGGCTATTAAGGATGCTGATTTTATTTATGTAAAGAACTGGAGCAGTTTTGAGGATTATGGAAAAGTTCTAAAGACAGATGATGACTGGATGATAACCAGGAATAAAATAGCTGTTTCAAATAATGCAAAGATCATGCACTGCCTACCTGTTAGAAGGAATGTTGTTATTGCAGATGAGGTTCTGGATAGCGATAATTCAGTGGTAATTCAACAGGCGGGGAACAGAACCTATGCAGCCCAGGCTGTGCTGAAAATTATTCTTGAAAACCTGGAAACAGAGCCTGATAGAACCGAGAAAAACGTTTGATAAAAGTGGCAAATCAAAATGAATTCTAGACTTAAGGTAATAAAAGTGGGAGGGAAGCTTATCGAAAATGAGGATAGATTTTCGGCTTTCTTAAAAGATTTCTCCAAACTGGAAGGCAATAAGATACTGGTTCACGGTGGAGGGAATCTTGCCACTGAAATCGCAACAAAACTTGGTTATGAAACCAAAATTATTGATGGTCGCCGAATTACCGATAAAGATTCAATGCAAGTGATCACAATGGTGTATGGCGGATTAATAAGTAAGAAAATTGTAGCGAAATTATATTCGCTGGGTTTAAATGCTGTTGGTTTATGTGGGGCGGATGGAGGTAGTGTAATTTCAAAGAAGCGACCTATAAAAGATTTGGATTATGGATTTGTGGGAGATATTGAATCTGTCAATGTAAATTTTGTTGATTCCCTGCTAAAAAAGGATATTATTCCTGTTTTCTCTGCGATATCATGCAGTAAAAATGGTGAGCTTTACAATACCAATGCAGACTCCATAGCTTCTGCAATAGCGGTTAATATGAGTGCGAAATATGAAACAGAACTTTATTATTGTTTCGAGAAGAAAGGTGTACTGGCCAATCCTGAAAATGAAGATTCTATAGTTAGAACTCTTGATTTTGAAACTTATGAATACCTGGTTCAGCATAAGGTTATTACTGCTGGGATGCTTCCAAAACTCCACAATTGTTTTGAAGCTTTACAAAATGGCGTTTCATCCATTCATCTTGGTGATTTCACCTTATTAGAACCTGGATCTACTCATACCAAAATAATCTAATATGGCTATTTCGGAGTTACAAAAGGACGCGTTAAGATTACTTCAAGATCTGATCAGGACACGGTCTTTCTCAGGGGAGGAAAAAGCGACAGGAGATCTATTGGAATCCTGGTTTAAAGAAAGAGAAATGCCTTATAAACGTCATTTAAATAATGTCTGGGCTACAAATAAACATTTTGATAAATCTAAACCCAGCTTATTATTGAATTCTCATCACGATACCGTTCGGCCTAATTCAGCTTATACCAGAGATCCATTTGAGCCTTCTATTGAAAAAGGGAAGCTTTATGGGCTTGGGAGTAATGATGCCGGAGGATGTCTTGTTTCCCTTCTAGCCGCGTTTACTTATTTTTATGAATCCGATGATTTAAATCACAATTTAATATTCGCAGGTACAGCAGAGGAAGAAAACAATGGAAATAACGGAATTTCAAGTTTACTCGGAGTAATTCCAAAAATTGATGTGGCCATTGTAGGAGAACCCACTTTAATGGACCTCGCGATCGCAGAAAAAGGTCTTGTTGTTTTCGATGCCAAAGTAAAAGGCACTCCGTCCCATGCGGCTCATCCCAACGATGATAACTGCATATACAAAACAGCTGATGCCCTTAAATGGTTTCAGGACTATGATTTCCCTGAAACTTCTGAGATGTTAGGAAAAGTGAAATTAACGGTCACCCAGGTAAACGCTGGCAGTCAGCATAATGTAATTCCCGCACATGTAGATATTGTCTTAGATGTTAGGGTTAATGATCGTTATTCTAATGCAGATATTGCTGAGATCTTAAGGAAAGAAGCGCCTGTGGACGAAATAGAACCGCGTTCACTTCGTTTAAACTCCTCTTCCATACCAAAAGACCATCCACTGGTAAAAGCAGGACTGGAACTTGGAATGAAAACTTATGGGTCACCAACACTTTCTGACCAGGCAATGTTGAGTTGTCCTTCCCTTAAATTAGGGCCCGGAGATACTAAAAGATCTCATTCCGCAGATGAATTCATTTTTGTCAAGGAAATCGAAGAAGGAATAATTGGATATATCAGATTACTTGAGAAAGCTTTAAAATAGAAGGTAGTCGAGAATTAATATTAATCGGGTTGATTTTTTTCAGCTATCATGATTATCAGTTCAAGCTGGGATATTAGAATTTAATTTATAAACTATGAAACTCTGGGATAAAGGTATTTCT
>CAYWAB010000045.1:0-17961 GCA_964456105.1 uncultured Christiangramia sp.
ATCCTTATAATTAGAAACATCCTCAAACTTAACCCTTCGATGTTTACCAATTTTTGTAAATGGAATTTTTCCCTCCTCTAATAATTTTACAAAATGAGGTCTAGAACAACCTAAAAATTCTGCTGCTGCCTGAGTTGTCATTTCTGCAGCAATCGTAACTATGTAAATTTGTTTTCCATATCCCATTGATTTTATAATTTTAGACAACAATTTAAATTATTTTAGATGAATTCTAATTCTATCTTTAGTTTCTTCTATTTCAATTTCAGGAGATTTATCTTTAATATCTTTCAATACTGCCTCTAGTGCATTATAAGATTCAAATGCTGTAGATTGTTCTTCCTTCGAAGGTCTTTTTATATTGTTTAATTCTTCCATTGCTCTAGTTGATTGATTTGATACAAATTTAAACGAAATAAACGAAACAATCGAAATAAAAGAAAATATTTAACAAATAACTGTGGCCAACAAAGAACTAAGGTAAAATCAGCGTCCTCTACTCCGCCAATTGGTGATAACCGCAAACTGTTCTCCTTCATTTTTATTTTAATAATATAATTACCTAAAAATCATATCTTTAGAGAAATCACTCTCTAATGCTCAAATTCTTTAGAAAAATCAGACAAAAATTGCTCTCTGAAAATAAATTCAGTAAGTACCTCATTTATGCCATTGGAGAGATTATCTTGGTTGTAATTGGGATTTTAATTGCGTTAGCAATAAATAACTGGAGAGAAAACCAAAAGTTACTTTATCAAGAAATATCATATCTCAACAATTTAAGGGACGATTTAAAAACCCAAATAAACATGTTAGATGTTTATATTGATTATGAAGATATTATAATTAACCATTCTAATGATATAATAAAACATTACGAATTGAACGATGGCTTTTACAATATGGATAGTGTATTTCCAAAGTTGAACGACTTAACAACTCGTTGGACTTTTTCTAATGCAAATACAACTCTCTTGCAAATGCTAAATTCAAATCAAATTAATATCATTCAAAACACAAAATTAAAGGAAGAGCTGATAGGTTTTAATCAGCAAATCGATCTGTTTGCTAAAAACACAAATATCAACAACACGAACCTTGTGGATAATTTAACAACAGGAACTTTCATTACAACAGGCGGATTTGCGACTTATGGAAACTCAACAAGAATGATTCAAAAGTTTAATGATTTTTATCCATTTGAGAATAAAATTGTGAATGATGATGGATTAAAAAAAGTATTAATTTCAGTAATCAATGAACCCAAGAACAAACTTGAACTAATTAATAAGGTTTCATATAGGAATACTATATCTAGTTTACAAAAATCGGGAAATGAAGCTATAAAAAACACCGCTGTACAGCTCTTAAAGTCAATTGAAATAGAAATTGAATTACATAAAAAATAACGAAAGCACAACATTGGCTATAAGCAATTGCTTGATCTCGCCTACTTCTGAAAATCCGCGAAGATTTTCAGTTTGGTGCGTACTTGCAAAGTTAAGTGCTAACGCACAAAACTACTAATAGCCGAAACTTTTAGGGTGCAATTTTCATATGAGAAAAACGTACAAGCCAAGAATAAAAATATGCTGCATCAGTAGTATCGAAGAAGCAAATTTAGCAGTTGAATATGGTGCTTCCGCATTAGGATTGGTTGGAAGTATGCCAAGCGGACCTGGAATTATTGAAGACGATTTAATTCGAAAAATTTCTAAAGCTGTACCGCCTCCCATTTCTACATTTTTGCTGACAAGTGAAACGCAGGCTGACAAAATAATAGAACATCATAAAAGGGTTAATACTTCTGTAATCCAAATTGTAGATGAATTAAAAAACAGAGACTATCTTCAGATTAGAAAAGCTTTACCCTACGTGAAACTGGTTCAGGTAATTCACGTTATTGATCAAAGATCGGTTGAAGAAGCTAGAGAAATTTCAAAGAATGTTGATGCAATTTTGTTAGATAGCGGAAATCCATATTTAGAAATTAAGGAATTAGGAGGAACCGGAAGAACGCATAATTGGGAATTGAGTAAGAAAATTAGAGAGATAATTGATATTCCCATTTTTCTTGCTGGCGGTATAAATTCAGAAAATATAAAACAAGCAATTGAGATGGTTCACCCATTCGGAATTGATTTGTGTAGTAGTGTTAGAACGGATAAGAAATTAGATCCAATTAAATTAAAAGAACTTTTCAAAAAGATTCAAGAATAAAAACTGCATACAACACCATATAAGGTGAATGGCAGGTATTCTGCCAAAATTCGATAATTTAGAAAATCAAAATATAAAACGGTAAGCCGACATCCCGATAGCGATCGGGGAATGCATCCCTGCCCCCGCAACTTAGGTTAACCCAAACCTGTGCCGGCAATCCGGAAAAAATCATACCTGGAAAATAATTCACCGGAGCATTCGAAAAACGAGCTATCTTTAATAAAAATCCAAAATATGCTCACAGAGATTAATCCTAAACTGCCTATGCGGGATAAAAACGTGACCCGGCAATATTACTTCAAACTGGGTTTCAGCGAATTTGGTGAACAGGACTATGCCGGTTACCTGATGCTCCGGCGGGACAAGATTCAAATTCATTTCTTTGAATTCAGGGATCTACGACCGGAAGAAAACTATGGGCAGGTATATATAAGAACAAACAATATTGAGGAGTTGTACGGTTCGTTCCTGGATAATGATATCATCATACATCCAGCCGGAAAGTTGGAATCAAAATCCTGGGGACAGAAGGAGTTCGCTCTTTTAGACCCTGATAATAATCTGTTGACATTTGGGCAAAGTATCTGATCTTAACTAAAAGCCAAATCAAACGAACAACAATCCTGTATAGTAAATAATTATCTTTATTAATGCCAGGATTCTATTCTTTATTTACTTCCTTTTGATGCCGTTTACTTTAAACAGGACCCATTACATTTAGATAATGTGGCAGCAAAAGTTCCTTGGTCGACGATATTTCTTTATTTGTCTTCATTAATGAACTCTTTATCTAGGCTTTTAATCAGGCTTTTACTTTAAAATTAAATTTATTACTGTCTTTCATAAAACCTTGTTTATCAGTATTAATTAGAAAGATAAATAAAAGGTTTATCACCCCTTGGAATAGTTCTAAAAAGTCCTGGGTTATGAGAACAAAAGATCAAAAAGCGGTTTTTAAATAATGATATATGGAAAAAGATCTGGTGGCAACCGTAAATGCGGGGAAATTGAGAGGCTTATTTCGAAGTCTTGAGAATTTGGAGATGGTTTTCTTAGTTGGGTTCTTATTTCTATGCCTTTCCTGTACCAAGAGTGAAGAAGTGGAAATAATTGATAACGGGGCTATTGAAAATGAAACACCTGGAGTGGATGATAATCCTGTGGGGGAAAATCCTAATGACAATCCAGATATAGATGAAGAGCCTTTTGTTGATGAAGTCGTGGTCATTTATACAGATATTGACCCTGACTTTACCAATTACAATTCTGGTAACTCCTATGAGCTTGATTTGAATAATGATCAAATTGTAGATTTTTCAATAGGACGTGCCTGGGATGGATATGATAATAAAGAATGGTTAGGGATCGCCTCAACTCCTCAGGCAGAGAACGGTATTTTATCGGTCGCTCCCTGGTATGTGCATCCTGTCCCACTGCCCAGCGGAAAGATAATTTCCAAAGGTGGATATAGGAATGGGGAATTTTATAATAAGGATGGGACCTTTACTTTGGGAGACTGTTTTGCTAATGAACCGGACTGTTTTTACGATTGGCAGGTAAAGGGAGACAAATATCTTGGGCTGAGATTTTATATAAACGGTAAGCGGCATTTTGGTTGGGCACGGCTGGAGATCATTAACAGTACCAACTGGATCGTTAAGGATTATGCCTATAATGCAATACCCAATAATGGGATTCTTGCAGGTCAGCTGGAATAACTGATCAATTCTTTTTAAAATTCAGAACTTAAGTCTTTTTAACTTTAGTATCACTGTAATAATCGAACGAAGTGATTCTGTAGTATTCGAATATTCCATATTTTGGTACGGCTATATTTTTTACTGAAACGGAATATTTAAAATCATGACCAGTATTGTTCCCGCGCTCACAAAAGAACAAATAAGGATAGTAGAAGATCTTGCTAAAAAGATATGGACCGAGCATTACACCCCGATCATAGGATCGGGACAGGTTAGTTATATGCTGGACAGGTTCCAGTCGGCAGCAGCTATCCGGGAGCAGATACAGAATGGCGCACGCTATTATCTTCTAAAATATCAGGAAGAATTTGTGGGATATTTTTCTTTCAGCATTAAAGGCGAGAACCTCTTTCTGAGCAAATTCTATGTTCTGAAAGAAGAACGGGGAAGGGGCATCGGTAAAGCAGCCCTTTTATTCATTGAGGAAAAAGTTAGGGAACTTGGTCTGAAAAAAATAGAACTAACCGTAAACAAGTATAATTCCAATTCGATCAAAGCCTACGAAAAGATGGGCTTTGAAAATATGGAGTCTATTGTTCAGGATATCGGGAATGGATATGTGATGGACGACTATGTGCTCCAAAAGTATATTTCCTGAGCTGAAGCATCTTCCTGAAAACCTTCCTGCCGTTCATTTTTGTTCTTTCCGCGGTATTTTTATGTAACCTTTGTTACTGCATCTTTTTTGTTCATTCCTTAATTTAAGGGGAATCGAAAAATAAATGAATCATGAAATATTATTATGAAAAGATGCTGACCGGAATAAGTTTTGACGAAGCCATAGACCGTGTCACCGAAGCATTGAAAGAAGAAGGATTTGGGGTACTTACAGAGATCGATGTGAAAGAGACCCTAAAGAAGAAACTGGATGTGAATTTCCGTCCTTACCGAATCCTGGGTGCCTGCAATCCATCTTACGCCCATAAGGCACTTCAGTCTGAAGAGATGATCGGCACCATGTTGCCCTGCAATGTCATCGTTCAGAAAAAGGAGGATGGAGTGGAGATCGCGGCGGTAAATCCCCTGGCGTCCATGACGGCTGTGGAAAATAAAGATCTGGAGGAGATCGCCGGAGACATCCGTAAAAAACTGGAAAGAGTGATCGACAGCGTATCTTAAAAGTAAGGATTTCCGAGTCTTTAAATTATTGAATTTTAGGGTTAAGCAACCTAAAAATGTAGTGGATTAATTTGTAACTTCACATTGCCTGGATGGACATTTCAGAATCTAAATGATGTTCTCCATGGGATATCGTTTTTGCATTACATCAAATAGAGATTCAATGAAATCAGTACAACCCATCCATGCCTTTTTGCTCCTGTTGCTTTTAGGAAGTTGCTCATCCAATGATAAAAGTCCAACTTATTTTAGCGGTAAAAGTCCAGACCTGAAGAACGATTCAGTATATCTTTTCCAGGCGGCTTCTATATATCACGGTTTGGAATCTAATAATTACATAGACAAAACCATGGCAGATGGAGAAGGTAATTTTTCTTTTAAGGTCGATAAGCTCCAGGAAGGGTATTACCAGGTCCTTTCTAAAAGGTATCCCAGGCTTGCTTATGATATCTTTATTTCTCCCGGGGATTCCCTATATATTTACCAGTCTCCCTGGAATGCCGATCCGAAATTCGAGGTTTCAGGAAGAGGTTCTGAAAAGCTTGCTCATCTCTCCCTGGATCATAATAAATATCCACAACGATCGGAATTTTCAAAGATCATAAGAGGGTCTGGTTTTGAAACCGCGATGGATTTTAAGGCCTTTATAGATTCTATTCAGGAAGGTAGAATAGCCCTGGCTGAAAAGCAACCTGTTCCTGATCATATCAAGTCAGATTTTATTAATGATATTAAACTTGAATCTGCTGCTTATCTCCTGGAGCATCTGGAGCGACGAAACTATACCATGAATGGTGAATTCACCTATCATATGCCAGATCCTGCCTTTTATGAAGGCCTTGACGATCTAATTACTAAAGCCGATTTTGGAAGATCAAAATCGAAAAGCATTCTAGGACCTTACCTGGAACTTAAGATTCGAAATTTGTATGGCGACCGGGTTTCCTCAGAGAGTTCTAACCTGGACCTTAAACTGGACTATATATCTCAATTGTCACCTGGAAAAATGAAGGAGGAACTCGGATTCAATGTAATGACCGAGTTTTCCATGGCGATGTTCGAAGACAATTTTTTCGAAGAGATACAGCGATTTAAAGAACATATGGATCCCGGTATTATCGAGCAGCGTATAAAATCGGAATTCGATAAGAATTATAGTGCTTTTTTAGCGCTTGCTCCGGGGGCACCTGCAGCAGACTTTGAGCTGCCTGATGAAAAAGGAAATAAAGTAAGGCTTTCAGATTTTAAAGGTGATATTGTATATATCGACTTCTGGGGAACCTGGTGCTATCCCTGTATCATCGAGATCCCCAATTCCCTAAAGTTACAGGAGGAGTTCAGAGAAGAGCGAGTGACCTTTTTGTATGTCGCCCTTGAAGCCGATGAAGAACAGATCGAGAACTGGAAAAAGTTCATCGCAGGAGATACCGAACAATTTAAAAAATTCCTCACTCCCGGTTATTTTCCTGGTAAACACCTGGTAGCCGAAGGACAGTTCAATAATCCCCAGCTTGCACCCTATAAACTGAATTTTGCACCAACTTATGTGCTCATCGATCAGGCAGGTAATTTTGTCGACGCGAGGGCCGACCGTCCCACAAAAATTGGCGAGACGATCTGGAGCCTGTTGGGTAAGGAAACGAATGAGGTTTTGGCGCTAAATCAAATCTCCGATCCTGAAAAATAATAATTCAGCCCTCCGTATCTAATTCAGCATTAATGAATAGAGGCAGGTTTATTCCTTCATGGCTTTGGCCTGCTCAAGCGTAAGAGTTTTGTCCCAGACCATGTCTACATCATATTCCTTTTTAGCCAGTTCAAAATAGAATTCCATGGATGGAAGGGATACCGAATCCCTTCTGGCAGTCAGGTTTTCAACATCGGCGATTGGCCACACCAGGTTCTTGCCGTCTTCACTCCCAAAGGTCTGTGTCCCGAAAAGTTGTGGCTTTCCCTCGTACATTAACTTTCGGTCCAGCATTGTGGCATGGTCGTCTTTTGCTAGCAGTCCTAGTATGGCTTTTTCTTTCACCTTGTCTATGTAATTGGAGATGAACTCAATTTCGGAATGCTGAATGATCATAAAGATGGCATTGTGTGATTCTTTAGAGAGTTCATCCATCCATCCGCACTTATCGAAAAGTTTTTCAATATATTTCTGGTTACTGCCATCAATATTGTTTTGCTTGTTCACCAGCTTGATCATCTTAAAGGCGCCTTTTCCGGTTCTCTGGTATTCCATTGCTGCCGGAATTAGTTCTTTCCTTATGGCCTGGTCTTTTTCGTATCTTATTTTCAGTTCTTCTTCTATAGAAGGCAGATCGCAGTTCTTTACCTGCGCATCGCAGGCAAAAGAGCATAGTAGTCCTGTAAATACCGCGAGGGTATTTAGAAATTTAAAAGGTTTCATATATAATTTATTTTAGGTTTCCTGGAATTCTAAGATGTCGCCGGGCTGGCATTCTAATATTTCACATAAGGCTTCAAGAGTGCTGAACCGGATAGCTTTGGCTTTCCCTGTTTTTAAAATGGAAAGGTTCGCTTCGGTTATTCCCAGTTCTTCCGCTAAGTCCTTGGATCTCATCTTTCGCTTAGCCATCACTACGTCCAGATTCACTATTATTGGCATCGCTTAAATTGTTAATTGGTTATCTTCCCAAAGCTTGTTTCCTTCCTTAAATACCTCTGCAAGTATCATGCTCACAAGGGCGAATAATAAATATTGAAGGTCGGGTGAGAACTCTAGGGAAAGTCTTGAATCAATGAAGCTTATTGCTATGGAGGAGATTATAAAACTGGTAAGCATAAGTACTCCTATCCGTTTAAAATGTCTGATGGTATCTTCCCTAAAGGCGCTGAGACTCCTTATGGATTGTATGATCCTAGCCAGGGATTGAAGAGCTAATACTAACAACAGGGATATCAGCATCGACCTCAGGGAATAAAAGACCGTATTGAAAGTGCTGCTGAAGAATTCTTCCGCTTTTGAAAACTCGAAAAGCAACCAGCTGTCTTCCGTTTTCATGATCTCATTTGGTAACGGCCAATGAAAAACGGGGGAAAGGGATAAGTAAAGAAAAAATAAAAGTATGATCCCATATCCTGCCTGCATTAGCCTTACCAGTATCAGGGTTAGTTTTAAGATCCGGTTATTCATAAATGTTCTAATTTATTACTGCAATATTATAAAAAATTATTGAAAAACAATAATAAATTGTTGTTTTTATGAAATAAGTTATTGATCTGTACGCCTATAGAATTTAATGAGGGAAACAAGTAATAATACAGGTTTGGTTTTCCGCCTGCCTTTTGGTAGATAAAAGCTCAGTACAGTTATTGGAATTATTTCCTGTGTAGTGCGAAATTCAATCCGAACCAGATGCCTAAGGAAAGGGCATAGATGATCAAACCATATATGGAAGAGATCATGGAAACTTTGAAACCAGCGGCAATAAGGCTGGGAGATGCCTCTACAGCCTCTAACTCTATCGCACGAAAGGCTGAGAATAAACCAATAAGCTGTCCCAGCAAGCCAATGATGAATGCAAAAAGTCCTATGCTCTTTATATAGCTAAGTTTTTTGGAGGCTTCTTCAGGATCTTCAATTTCACCCTTTAGGACAGGGATGCCGTTGATCACTGAAACAGCCATCATTATAATGAATATGAGACTGAGAACACCCATAAATACGGGGCCGCCATTATAAAAGGATTCCAACATGATTGTTCAGAATTAAAAGAAAACTAAAGTCCAAATGTCGGTCACTACTAGGGAACTGGCAAGGTAGAATCCGTTTCAAAACCTGCATTCTGCCGATTAATTTCTGCTAATTAAGAAGATAATCATTTATATTCACTTTTTAATATGAAAAAGCGCATTAGCTTACATGCAGTTTATTGGTTAGTGGTCCTTATATTCCTTACGATATTTTTCGGGTTTATCTGGGAAAGCACTATCCTGGCATTCTACTTTTCAAGTTTGCTATTACCAATAGTTATAGGAACTACCTATTTCTTCAATTTCTATCTCGTACCTCAATATCTTTTAAAGGGGAAGTACAGGCGGTTTGCCCTTTATTTTTTTTATATGCTGGTAGTTTCTCTGTATCTGGAAATGCTGGTCTCCATATTATCTTTTGCCATTATTGCTGAAGCCAGGATCCAGGTTATAAAACTTGAAGGTATCTCCATTTTTATTCTTGGCATCACTTTATATCTTATTGTATTCATAAGCAGTTTCATCAGGACCCTAATGCAGTTCAAAAGGAACTCCCAGCTTGTAGAATCACTGAAAACCGAACAGGAAAAAAATAAAAAGAATGCCCTGGTCGTAAGAGCCAACAGGAAGAACCATAGCGTACAGTTAGATGACCTGCTTTACATAGAAAGTCTGAGTGATTATGTAAAAGTGGTTACGACCAAAAGAGAACTGGTCACAAGAGAGAAGATAACGAACCTGGATTCCATTTTGCCCGACTATTTTATAAGGGTGCATCGGTCATTTATAATCAACAAGACAAAAGTAAAGTCGTTCAATCATACTCAAGCCGTGATCGATGAGGTTGTGATTCCTATTAGTCGTACCTATAAAAAAGCTGCTATAGAGGCACTCGAAGATCAGGAGGTATAACCTGAATAATTCACTCCCTCATTATAAAAAATGAGGGTCAAATTCACGTTTTTCTTATCGATTCATATCCACCGGAAATTATAGATGATTTTATATAGTTCCCGGAAAGGTTGCGTTCAGAAGTGCTGAGAACATTGATTTTGTCGGTAGAATACAGGTTTAGTGATGGATACTACATTGCGGTTCTTTTATCCTGTGGCTATCATTGTTACAGAAATCAATTAAAAGAAAAAGTCATGCAGGAATTTGAATTATTGTTGATCATAATATCAACTATCTATCTCGTATTTAACAGAAGAATTAATGAGAAAATAATTAGGCCTTATGTCCTGGTTCCACTTGCTTTAGTTTTTATCCTCCATTTAATTTTTGAGGGTTTAAGATGGCAAATGATCCCTGCCTATCTTATTTTCCTACTTGCCCTAATTACTGTATATAAAAGATCTGAAAAGGACTCTTCGACTTTTGTAAAATTATTCAGAGGTATTGGCCTAGCAACTTTGCTTGCACTGGCAATTACCTTGCCTTCCATTTTTCCGGTATTTGAACTTCCAGATCCCACCGGGGAATATATCGTGGGCACAAAGGATATTTATATGGAACTGGATCGTGAAGAGGTGATCACTGCCGATTCGATCGATAAAAGGAGCTTTATGATTAAAGTATGGTATCCTTCAAAAGAAACCGGAGGGGAAATGGATCCTTATATTGACCAGGCTGGGAGAATCGGTTTTGCGAATAAATACGGATTACCCGATTTTATGTTCGATTACCTGGATAAGGTCGAAACCAATGTTTACCGGGAGATCAGCATAACAGAAGAGAGCTTCCCGGTACTGGTATTTTCCCATGGCTACAATTCCAAGGCTAATGGTTACTATGCACTATTATCTGAGATCGTGAGTCATGGCTATATAGTGTTCGCTATTAATCATACTTATGAAAGTACGGGGTCCACCTTCCCTGACGGAGAATATAGATACTTCGATTATGACTATGCAAATAAGATCCAGACCGATACCTGGCACCAGATGGAGCCGGTGATCGAAGCATTTGATAGTGAGCTTAGTTTCGAAGAGCGCCATCCAATCGTAAGAAAGGGTCTCGCCAATTATTTTGTAAGAGATATGGTGGAGAGATGGGCTGAAGATATCATAGATGTCGTAGATGAAATGGGAGAATGGAACAAATCTGGATTCTTTAAGGGTAAAATGGACCTGGAAAATATAGGTGTATTTGGGCATAGCAGGGGTGGTGGTGCTGCCGGTGAAGCCCTGTTGAGAGACAATGATATTAAGGTTGGAGCCAATATAGACGGGGTTCAATGGGGACAGATCGTTGATACCGCTTTTCAGAAGCCATTCCTGTTCCTGGCTGCCGACTGGCCGGAAGATCATGAGAACCTTAACCAGCATGCCTATGTTAATAAAAGTACTTCAGTGTTTTACGAAGGAATGGTTCATCAAACCTTGCATAGTAACTTCATGGACATACCTTATATGATCCCGCTGAATGCTTTAAGTGAAGCCGGAGAAATTGATCCTGACCTCGCGATGATGATCACGACCAGTGTGCTGACTTCTTTTTTTGATCGTCATCTGAAAGATAAGGATGTAGATATGCAGGCCCTGGCCAAAAAATACGATAAGCTCGATCTGAAAGAAATCAGGGGAGATGCTAAAACCGCAGATGCCAATTAAATAAAACTAATTTATTATCTGGAGAGTTTAAAGAGGATGTCGGAAACATCACCGGCAAATAGCTCCAGGTAATAGCTTTCAAAAAACGAACAGTTTAATCGATTATATAATGCAGACCATCTTATCACTTATTTTAATGGGGGTTTTAGGCCTAAATTCCGAAGAGGAAATGGGTTTAGAACAACAGTGCAGTATAGTTACAGTGTTGGAGGTCAATTCCATAGAACAGGAATTCTTCTTATTTTACCAATCGAAAATCGAACAATTTAAAAGCCTTCCGAATGAAAACATTATGTTCACTAGTAATACTGGCAATCCTGAACCTGAACCCTGTTCAGGAAACTGAGCTACCAGAAAAGCTGAACAGCCTCGCAGAATCCTATAAGGAGGTATACGGTTTTTCTGGAACCATTAAAGTAATTCGAAATGATGAACCCGTTTTTGAGGAAAGCTACGGACTTGCTAACAGGGAATTCAATATTAAAAATGAACCGGATACAAGGTTTTCCATTAACTCCATTTCAAAGACCTTTACAGCAGTAGCAGTTCTTAAACTTGTCCAGGAAGTTAATATTGACCTTGCTCAACCTATAAGCAGCTACCTCCCAGATTTGGAAGCCAATTGGAAGGATAGTCTCACAGTTCACCATTTACTCACCCATACCTCCGGTCTTCCGAGGGAATCAGGTATCCAGGCCCACCAGGAATTGGATTTTAGGCAACAGCTCAGGCTTGTCGAAAAGCAGGAGCTTCTGTTTGAGCCGGGAGAACGCTATGAATATTCCAATGCAGGTTTAATTTTGCTTGGTAATATACTGGAGAATGTTACAGGACTGGAATACCAGGAGGTGATCAAACAAAAAATCATAGCTCCACTTGGCTTAAGCAATACCGGTTATTATGAAGGAAGGAATGTGGTTAAGAAACTTGCAGTGCCTTACCGGCTTTCTGCCAACGGACTGGAATTTGCCCAGCGCAGTAAGCACTATGGCGCTAATGCCGGCGGTGGACTGTATTCTACGGTTTCAGATCTCTATGAATTTACGATAGCCCTGGAAGACCATGAGATCCTTAATGAAGAATTTACAGATCTTATGTTCTATCCTCATGTACAAAGCGGAGAATCAGATTTTGAAGGCTATGCATGGAGCATTAAAAATTTTGGAAATGAAAAGATTCACTTTGCTGCGGGCAGCGGATACGGCACCAAAAGCGTGATCATTAGGATTCCTGAAACCGGAGATTTTATTGGAGTCACTTCAAACTGGGGTAATACTCCTATCCTTGACCTTTTACGTGACCTTTATCTTACTCTGAAAGGAGCCGAAGTTACACTGCCATCCAAAAACTTACTCGCAGATCCTTCTGTTTTCGAGGATAAATTAGGAGCCTATAGTTTTAATGAGAAAGAATTAACCAGACATATCGGGATTAAAAGATCCCGTTTAAAATTACATCAGTTCGAGGGACGACTGTTTCTCGATGATGAACTTTTAGCCGCCAGGGACGGAGTTTTAAAACTTACTTATACCGATGAGCTGCAGATAGAATTTGAAGACGATAAGATGATCATCGAAGTTAACGGGAACGTTCTGGAAGGAAAAAAACTGACCAATGAAAAACCATAAAAGATGCAACTTTTTCTGTTTCAGGATGTCTTTTTGATAAACCATCGAATTAAAATGAACTCAAAACATTTATTACTTCTGTTCTTTTTCACTTTCAGTTTTTACGGTCAGGAGAAACGATTTTCAAAGGAAGAGGTATTGTTTGACCTGGAGAATCTCAGAGAAACCTTGGAGGCTGCCCATAGGGATCTTTATGCATATACTTCAGAAGAGAAATTCAATCAGGTCTATCGCCAATTAAAGGACTCGGTAACCCAAGACTCACTTAGTCTGCTGGAAACTACCAATCTTTATCAAAGTTTAGTCTCAGAGGTTAAAAACGGGCATACTTCCATTAATTTTCCTGCACAGCCCTATATTGCCTACGCACAATCCGGAGGTACTTTATTTCCTCTGGAACTGGCCTTTGAGAATGGTAAAGCCCTGGTCAGGAAAAACTGGTCTGATAAGGACAGCATAAGTACGGGTTCAGAAATCTTGAGCATTAACGGCAGATCCATCAAAGAGATCCTATCAAAAATATACCCGCAGGTGTCAGCAGAACGTCCATACTTCAAGAACACCATGATCGAGTTGTTATCTTTCCCAAGATACTACTGGCAGGTATATGGAAAGCAAGATGAATTTAAAGTTGAAATTTCTTCAGCGGGAAAGATCAGGGAATATTATTTAGAAGCTGTAAGTGTAATAGATGGATACGAAACCAAAAGAAAAGAAATTATCTCGCCGGAATTAAAACTGGAATTTATAGGTAGTTCAGCTTATCTAAATCCAGGCGGTTTTGGAGGAGATGAAGTGGAATACCGTGCGTTTATCGATTCGGCATTCGCTGAAATAGAAGCCGAGAAAAGCAAGAATCTTATCATCGACCTCAGGAACAATCCGGGAGGAGACGATTCTTTTAGTGACTATCTCGTTTCCTATATAGCCGACAAACCATTTAAATGGACCTCTGAATTCACTTTGAAGACCAGTATGGCCCTAAAAGAGGATATCAGGAAAACTAAGGATACTACAGCGCAGTACTGGAAGGAAGCTTTGGAGCATAAGGATGGTGAGATCTATGATTACGATTTTGAACCTTATCAACCACAGGAAGAAGCAAAACGATTTAAGGGAGCTGTTTTTGTACTGGTAAACAGGCAGTCACATTCACAGTCGGCAGTTACCGCTGCTCAGATACAGGATTATGATTTTGGAACAATAGTGGGAGAAGAGACCGGAGATTATCCTTCTTTATATGCTTCCATATTTGAATATTCATTACCTGAAACCGGTATTGCCGTAAGAATTTCCAAAGGATACATAGTGCGGGTAAATGGAAGCAGAGAGCGAAAAGGAGTTGTTCCGGATATCTTTATCCAGGATCATTTACTGGATGAGAAAGATGAAATCCTGGAGGGATTGTTGAGTAAGCTTGGTGAAAAGAAGTTCTAATAAAAAATATTAAATTCGTCAAAAACTATCTTGCAATAAGGTGATTTAGTTTACCACAAATGCAATTTATTTTAAATGACCTTTCCTGATTTTCCCGTACTTAGAACAAAAAGGCTTGAATTAAGACAGATAACAGCTGCTGATATTCATAATATACATAGCGGACTATCCAACCCAGAGGTCATAAGATTTTATGGAGTCAGTTTTCTTACTCTTGAAGCTACCGAAGAGCAGATGACCTGGTTTAAAGACCTTGAAAAGAAGGGGACTGGTATCTGGTGGGCAATTTGTTCCCGTGAGGATGGAACCTTTTATGGTGCCGGGGGATTCAATGATGTAGATCCAAAACATAAAAAGGCCGAGATAGGCTTCTGGTTAATGCCTCGTTATTGGGGGAAGGGTTTTATGCAGGAGGCATTTCCCGTAATTTGTAATTTCGGATTTGAAAAATTAAAACTCAACAGGATAGAGGGCTTTGTAGATAGCGAAAATCACAATTGTAAGCGAGCTATTGAAAAAATGAATTTTAAGCTGGAAGGTACGATGAGGGAATGTGAGGTTAAAGATGGTAAATTTATAAGTACCGATATCTATTCAAAGCTCAAAGGGGACTAATTAAATAGTAATACTCAGACTGATTTATAAAATTAAACGATCAATAAATGAAGAAAACCTACACCACATTCCTTATCCTGTTACTTATAGTTTGGGAGGGGTATAGCCAGCAAGGTATCGACCCGAAAACGACACATTCTATCATTAGTAATGGAATAGGATTAGGAAGTGTGATTGCAGGAGTTACCTCCTGGGAAAGAAACAAATCGGTGTTGCTGGCAATTATACACGGGATTTTCAGCTGGTTTTATGTCATCTATTTCGTGCTAACCAGAAAAAAGAGTGAAAGGAAAACGAAATGATCAGCAGCTACGAAAAAAGATAGGCTTAATTGATTTCTTTAGGACTTTTAGATTTAAACGTTATGCGACTTTGGTGAAAAAGATACTAATTTCAATTCCTAACTCACATTTTCGAATTACCGGGAACCGGTCGAGACTTAGCGAAAGTTATAAATGAATAAGAATAAATTGGAGTCAGGCTTAAATTGGAACGATTTATTTTCTAATTTTGGGTAAAATCGTTAACTGCTTTTACCTGCCTTACAAGTAAAGCATTATAGGTTTTACGGAGTTTTTGGCAGCAATAAGACCTCTAAAAAATGGAGGTTTTATCCCAATTGAAATTAAATTGATATAGCATTATAGTCAGGATTTCTTTTTAAGGAAAAAAATCCTCTCTGTTCCGATATTTTTTGTTCGGGGAAAAAGCCTGTATCAGTCTCTTGAATTCAGACTCAAAATGAGTGTTATATAAATTGTTTAATTCAAACCCAATCAAATGATTAAAAAATCGATCAAAATGATGACAGTATTATTTGCGTCATCTATGTTATTAACTTCATGTTATTCCTACACCAGTGTTGTTGGAGAAGGAGCACAGGGTAACCAGCAGGTTACTGAATGGAACCATTACGTAGTTTACGGTTTGGCTCCTGTAGGAGTTTCAGATTCTAAAGAAATGGCTGGAGGAGCTAAAAACTATACTGTACATACCAGGCAGTCTTTCGTTAACGGATTAGTTTCTGCGCTTACTTTTGGTCTTTATTCTCCAACTACTACCACAGTAACTAAATAACAAAAAAAGAGGTTAGGAATTTCCTGACCTCTTTTTCTATACTTGCCAAATGAAGAAATTCTTATTTTACTTTTCAGCTTTTCTCTCAATAATCCTATTGATCAACATTTTTAAAATTTTGTTTGTTGATCTTCAGAATTTAACCAATTATGGTTTTGGTTATTTAACCGGGAAAATAATCCTGTTCCTGCTCTTATTTAGCATCGCTTTTTTTACCGGAAAAAGTATATTTTCTTCTAAATCCTGATTTCCCGTTTTTCCGCTTTAATTCTTACGGAAGCTTTCTTAATAAGAATTCAATTTTTCCGTAATTTTAATATGATTTATGCGGTAAAAACTAAATATTAAAGTTATGAAGGCGATGCGATTAAAATTAATGTCATTCGGAATTCTGTTACTGTTCTTTGTAACAATCTCCTGCTCCAGTACAGATGATAACCCAATTGTGAATTCCAACGAGCAGATCATTATCGAACTGGGAAACATCATGCAGAACGGTTCCTGGAGGATATCGAGTTTCATCGATTCCGGTGAGAATGAAACTGACCATTTCAACGGCTATAATTTTGTCTTTCAAGCAAACGGAATTCTGAGGGCTGATAATTTCACTAACAATTACGAGGGAACCTGGCGTATCACAGATGATGACGATTCTCAGGATGATTCTGGTTCAGAAGACCTTGAATTTATTATCAATTTTAACCTTACCAACGATTTTGAGGATTTGAATGATGATTGGGATATCGTGACCTACAGCGCTACAAGGATCGAGCTTAGGGACATTAGCGGTGGAGACGGAGATACCGATCTTCTTACTTTCCAGAGGAATTAAAGTCTTTTAGGATAAAATAGAGTTCAAGTATTGCTAGGTCTATTTAGTAATGCCGCTATTTAATTTAAAAAATCCATAAATTTATCCTTAATATCCTATTTCCCGGCCTTATTATGACCCTTAAAATCAATCCGAAAAAGCTAAAATTAATTTCTCTTGCCTTTCTTTTAGTAATTTTCGTAGGACGGGTTTCGGCAATGCAGGAAATTGATACTATACTCGTCAAAGAACTGGAGCGGATGGTTGAGATTGACCAGGTAGCAACAATGGCGACACCCTCAGGACAATATTCAGAATTAAGTCAGTCCCAATGGGAGCTTACAAAAGACAGCATTTTCAGGGCTCATAAGTCGGTAATTGAGTCAGTTTTCGATAGCATAGGGTATCCCGGATACGATAAAGTAGGTAAAACAGGAGAAACCTGGTTCTGGGTTCTGGTACAGCATTCAGATTTCGATCCTCAGTTTCAACACAGGGTATTAAAAGAAATGGCTAAGGAAGTCGGAAAAGGTAATGCCTCGCCTCAAAATTATGCCTATCTCACCGACAGGGTAAACCTTAATTTTGGAGAGCAGCAGATCTATGGTACCCAGGTTACCTATGATTTCTTTACCGGACACGCGGAACCTAAGGATCTTAAGGATCCTGAAAATGTAGGTTCCCGTCGGGAAGAAATTGGACTCGAGCCACTGGAGAAATACCTGGATGAAATGACCGAAATGCACAATCAGAACAACCTTATGGGATTCATTACAAATACCGCTTTGTTATACCTTGTTTTGATTATTCTGGTAGCTTTTGCAATCATACTTTTTGGAAAAAGAAGAAGAACAAAAGCCGGAAAATGATTTTTAAAGATTTGACCTTAAAATTTAGCTAAAAGATAAATAGATAATTGATTTTCAAATTTTTATGAAGTAATTACCTATCTTTAACACTTC
>CAYWAB010000046.1:0-17879 GCA_964456105.1 uncultured Christiangramia sp.
CACAGACTGCACCCTCCCGGCAGACAGTCCGCCCTTAACTTTCCTCCATAAAACCGGAGAAAGTTCATAACCTACAAGCCTGTCCAGCACCCTTCTCGCCTGTTGTGCATTAACGAGATTATAATCTATGCTTCTTGGATTCTCAATAGCACGTAGAATGGCCGTTTTCGTAATTTCATGGAAAACGATCCTTTTAGTCTTATCATCCTTAAGATCCAGCTCCTCTGCAAGGTGCCAGGCTATAGCTTCTCCTTCACGGTCCTCATCACTGGCTAGCCAAACCGTTTCAGCGTTCTTTGCAAGGCTCTTTAATTTCTTTACGACGTCCTTCTTATCTCTGGATACAATATATTTAGGTGTAAAATCTCCTTCAGTATCCACCCCAATTTCTTTGGTAGGCAGATCGGCAATATGTCCGAAACTGGAAGCGACCTTATAGTCGTTTCCCAGAAATTTTTCAATGGTTTTAGCCTTCGCAGGAGACTCCACAATCACTAAATTCTTAGCCATAAATCTGTCTATTTGTAGTTGCAAAAGTATATCAAATTTTTCTTCTGTCCGTTAAACTTCATTTAAAACCACCGAAGAAGCCTGCACTAAGCCTTTAAAATCAGGTGATTGGACACAACAAACTCTTGCAGAACTAAGGGATCCTACTGATTTTTATCGGTAAAGAAGTGAAGTCCTGAGGCACCTTGAAAAACATAGTTCACAACCGGCGAAATGTTCCCGCTGGCAGTCCTTATATCCCTGAAACCAAGTACTCTTCCTCCACCATTCGCAGCCTCAGCAACAAATACCGCGTTATAATTGGCATCATAAACCACCGCTACAGGATCTCCAAGGAGTGTTTTCGTTCCCGAAATTCGAAGCTGTTCGCTTATAGGCAAAAGCCCCTCTGCCGGTGTATTTTCGAATTTAGAAGTGAAATCCTTAATTATATGCAAGGCTCCATCAGTATCTACCACTTCTTCACCAATATCTGAAACTATCATGGTTCCGTTTTCAAAATCCAGACCATGCCCCCTTACAATTCCTTCTAAAGCGATCGTTTTATTAGGTGCGGCGATATTGAAATTCTTGTACAGATTAATAAAGTTCCTGAAAACTGCCACTTCATTGGAAAAATCCTTTATCACATAGAGATCGTCATTAACAAACTCTATCCCCCAGATCTTAAAACGAGTGATCACTACATTTCGCAGACTAAATCCGTTATCGGTTCTCTGATAGATAAAAAACCTTCCTTCCGGGGTTTCCTCGTTGCCATCCACATCGGCATTATCTGAAACCACGTAAAAATCATTGCTAACCGCGAGATCTCTAGGGCTTTCGAGATCTGAGTTGCCTGTAAATACTGTCGATATATTATGACTCTTTCGAGCTGCAAGATCACTAATCCCTTCATATTCCTGTATCTGTGAAGGGGCCCGGGAAACGATTATAAAGGAATCGCTGGCATCATTGTAATAGATCCCTTCAGCATCTGAAGAGCTGGTATTATAGGTAGTTTTTGCACCTGTATTAATATCGAACTTTTTGACCGTTCCCGAATGGGAGGTAGCATATAAATGCGCGGTATCAGACAAATTAACGTTCTCTGGCTGTTCATCATCACTACTGCATGCTAGAAAAGAAAAAGTCACCAAGCAAAATATTATCCTCCTAATTTCCATTATCAACATCCTCTAAAATTTATTCCTAAAATTAAAATTCTAAACCAACAAATAAACACCGCTTCCAGATAAAAATTGTTTCTATTACCAAAATTTAGGTTATAGCCTGATATTCCCGTTAAATAAGTGTTATTTGAAATTCTCTTAACGCAATTTTCGTGGTTTAATTTGAATATTAAGGTTTAAGCTTTATTCACCAAAAAAATCAATATTTATGAATTTTAGTCATATTACAAAATTAGCCAGCAAATTCCTCGTAAAGGGATTTGTACTTAAAGCAGGAAAAAAAGCCGCGGTGCGCGGGGGAAAAGTTGGTATTGGCGCGTTCTCACTTTTAGCAGGAGGCTATATGGCGTATACACTTTTGAAAAAAAGAGAAAAGCTACTTGAGGAGAAAAAAGAAAAAAAAGGAAAAGCAATAGTAGTTTGATCAATCTTTTTCCCGGATCTTAAAGCCTTTGAAATCCGGGTTATCTTTTAACCCTAAGGCTTCAACACCTCCATCCTTGTTTAGATAGAATCGCCAGTGTACATTCTGGTTCCTGAAATAAAAAGTAGTATCTGAAGACGGTATTAATTCTTCTTTGCCCGGAATAGGATCGGGTCGGAGAAATAACTTTCCGTCCTCTGTGCTTACATGTATTTTTCCAAAATTAGGGGATTCGTAAGCACCTATATATTTTTGATATAAATCCTTATCGATTTCATGAAGCTTTATTTTTTGAGGTAAATCATAAGCCTTATTTTCCCAAATATTCCTTATTAACCAGTACACCTCCTGATGATATTGATTACTGTAAGGATGAATATATATCATGATTTTATCTTTCTCTGGCCAGAATTGTAAACTTGCACGCATATCAGTTCCGTCACCAACATGATAGATCTCCTTTTCAGATTTAGAATCATTTATTTTCCAACCAAAACCATAGTAAGAGGTGTCGCCACTTTTCAGAATAACCGGATCAAAAGCCTCCTTTCTGTATGATTCCGGAATCAGCTGGGATAATCGTAAAGCTCTTGCATATTTATAAAGGTCTAAAGCTGTGGTATAGATACTACCGGCTCCAAAAGTCTGGTAAAAATTATTGGCATTGATCTTTTCAGAACTCAGAAAATTCAATTCTTTAAACGTTCCGTCGAAGGTATGATCCATACCCAAAGGCTCGAAAAGCTCCTTTTTCATAAATTCAGCATATCTTAATCCGGAAACTCTTTCGATAAGACTGCCCAAAAGGATATAATTACTATTATTATAAAAATAATCCTCATTCTCGGGACCTGCAGGAGGTTCAAATTCTGAAACCATTCTTATTATTTTTTCATTATCCATTATTTCCGTAGTATCTGCATATTTAAGAGCTGTAACCATGAATCTTGGCAAACCACTGGTCATAGTCATCAAGCTCCTTATCCTCAAATCGGGATAAGGTAATTCTGGAAAATATTCTGTTATAGGATCGTCGATATCAAGTTTTCCTTTTTCATGAAGCAGGTACACGGCAAGGGCTGTCATTGACTTCCCAACGGAATACACTTTAAATGCGGTCGTATCGGTGATAGGTGTTTCCTTATTATATTCATCAGTATAACCGTAATTTTTATTGAATAAAATGCTGTCCTTTTCAGCAATTAGAATCTGGCCATGAAACAATTCCCTTTCCTGCAAGATCTGTAGTATGGAATCAAGTTCTCTCTGGAATTGTTGAGCCTGAAATGCATGGTAAGTAAGGAATAAACTGAAATAAAGAATTAGTCTTTTCATTAATTGGATTTTATTCCCAAAACAACGAATATCTTCCTAAGCTTCGAAATTTTGAACATAGACTCTCAATAGACAAACTAACTAATTCTCAAACTTCAGTAGATAAGAAACAAGATCTTCCCCTTTTTGAAGGTCGAGTTTTTTCCTAAGGCGATATCTGGCGGTATTTACACTGGATGCACTTATATTTAATTTGGCAGCGATTTCTTTTGAAGAAGGATGTTGAACAAGAAACGCAATTAATTCGAGGTCGTAAGCTGAAAGGTGTGGATGCTTTTTAAGAAGTTTCAGTTTAAAACTTTCCTCCCTTTCAGATGTACGTCCCTTTTCAATATTCTTTGATAAGGCCGTTGTAAACTCCAGGAATTTTCTATCCCTGAGTTTTTGAGATCCTCGGGACAGAAATCGAAAAAATATTAAAATGGGAATAAAAAAGATGAGCATTAACCAAAGAGCCCATTCTTGCATCCACTCATTCTGAAAATAATTATCTTCACTCTCTTTACCTGAGCCTGGTAGTGAATTGATATCTGTCATTACCGAATCATCAAAAACCGGGATTAATATAACCAGCCCTGTTATTATTACCAGCAGGATTAAAAGGATATTTATTGGTTTAAGAAAATGATAAATAGATCTCATTATTTCAAAAGTAAATTTTATTATTCAAATCCTGAAGCAAAGCGACTCTATCTATCATTTAATGTTTTTTGTATTTGACTATCTTAGAATGAGCATGTAAGTTTAAATTATGAGAATATTATTAATCACCGTATTTGCCATTATTTTCCCTTTATTAACTTTTTCACAAAATGAGTGTGCTTGCTGTACCCCTGAACATGATCAATTCGATTTTTGGCTTGGAGACTGGGTAGTATTCAATGAAAAAGGAGAGAAAATTGGAGAAAACCTGGTAGAAGAACTGGAAAATAATTGTTTGATAAGTGAAAACTGGAAAGGCAGTAATGGAGGTAGTGGAAAGAGCTTTAATTATTATGATCCGGAAACCGAACTATGGAATCAATTATGGATAAGCAGTTCTGGCAATATCCTCAAATTAAAAGGAGTAGCGCAGGCAGATAAAATGACCCTAAAAAGTGAGCTGATAGAAAATGGAAAAGGCCAATACTACCATCAGATCACATGGACGAAAAATCCGGATGGCAGTGTCACGCAGCTTTGGGAAATCCTGGATAAAAATGAGGAAGTGATCAATGAGTCCTTTAAAGGAATTTATCGTAAAAAGCAATAAATCAGTTAATTAATCCTTCGTTGCTTTTTTCAAAAAATGAATTTTCCGTATTCTCTTTTTCATCGAACTCTTCTATACCGGTTTTAAGCCAGTTGTAAAAGACATCCGCATCTGGCTCATAAGCGGAAGGTGATATTAATGGCTCCTCGTCATGATCCAGTAACACATAATATGGCTGAGCATTCGCCTGGTATCGGGTGATCTGAAAATCGCTCCATTTATTTCCTATGGTCTCGATCTCCTTACCGGTGGTCTCAGAAATATACTGTTCAGGTTCGGGAAGCTTCCTTTGATCGTCGACATATAGAGAAACCAATACTACCTCATTTTTAAGGGTTTCCAGTACATGAGGTTCGCTCCAGACACGCTCCTCCATTTTCCGGCAATTCACACAGGCATGCCCGGTAAAGTCAATTAAAAGTGGAAGACCCTTTTCTTTTGCATAAGCCAGTCCTTCATTATAATCGTGAAAAGTAAGAATATCGTGGGGGCCATATTCCGCTCCTTCAGGCAGGGAATTATTTTCTGAAACCGTACTGTTCCCTTTAGAACTTCCAACTCCATAAGGAGATTCGCTGTACTGTAGCGGCGGAGGAAAACCACTGATGATCTTCAAGGGAGCTCCCCATAATCCCGGAACAAGATAGATGGTAAACATCAGGACAATTAATCCCGAGATTAGTCTGCCTACCGAAATATGATCTTGCTTTGAGTCGTGTGGCAACCGTATCTTACCGAACAAATAAAAAGCCAGAGTTCCGAAAATAGCTATCCAAATAGCTAGGAAGATCTCTCTTTCCAAAATATGTAGTTGCAATACCAGGTCGGCATTAGAAAGGAATTTAAAAGCTAAGGCCAATTCCAGGAATCCAAGGCTTACTTTCACCGTATTAAGCCATCCTCCCGATCTTGGTAAGGAATTTAACCAGCCCGGGAATGCAGCAAAAAGAGCAAAAGGAAGCGCGATAGCCAACGAAAAACCCAGCATCCCGATTATCGGAGCCATCCCTCCCTTGGATGCTGCCTCTACAAGCAGTGTTCCCACAATGGGTCCAGTACAGGAAAATGATACTATGGCCAATGCAAGAGCCATGAAGAAAATACCTATAAGGCCTCCTTTATCAGCTTTGGAATCGATCTTTGTTCCCCAGCTGCTGGGTAGAACGATCTCAAAAGCACCCATAAAAGAAAAAGCAAAAACCACCAGCAGCACAAAAAATGCAAAGTTAAACCAGACATTAGTAGACAGCGCATTCAGGGAATCTGCTCCAAAGATCAAGGTCACCAGGCTTCCCAATAGGACATAAATAACGATAATTGAGAGGCCATAAAAAATGGCATTACGGATTCCCGCCGCTCTGGATTTGCTCTGTTTAGTAAAAAAGCTTACCGTCATTGGGATCATAGGGAATACGCATGGGGTTAAAAGAGCAGCGAAACCGGATAAAAAAGCTACAATAAAGATCCCCCAGAAAGACCGGTCAGTCTCCGGATTAATGGTCTTGATTTCGTCTTTTTCTGAAATATTCGCGACGGAACTTTCCTCAGTAGGAAGATCTTCCTTTAGAATAAAGGTAAATTCTTCGGTCTCAAAAATACATGCCTTATCATCGCAAACCTGGTATTCCACTTTAACATCGATATCTGTTAGAGTAGAATCGGTTACTTTAATATTTTGTGTGAAAGTAGCCAGATCAGCGAAATAGGATAGCTCCATTTCAAATACCTGATCATATTCGGTAACAGATTCGCTTTCTTTGGTATTTCCTATAAGTTCGTACTTCTCACCTGCTCCTTCATAAATAAAAACAGTAGGTAAAGCTGCACCTTCAGGAAGTTCCTGCGAGTATAGATGCCAGTTCTTTTCGATTATAGCATTGAATATGAGCTGATACTCAGAATCGGAAACTTGATTTAATTCTGTATCCCATGTTACCGGTTCATAGATCTGAGCCCTGGAAAGAAACACAGTTAATAAAACAAAAAGGAATAAACCTTTCTTTAATAGGTTCTTTATCATAGTAATGTACTACGTGTTTACAGCATTATTTGCAGGATCGAGGCCTAAATTAACGAAATTAAACGATTTGCCTTCTACTGCACTGCCTGCAAAAATATCGATTATAAAGGAGAATGAAAACGGATTAAACTAAGGCTTTTAAAAGGCTACTCTCAAAAGATTAAAATATCCGTTCCGAAAACCGGGAAAACATTTTATTACTGTGAAAAAAGTGAATATTCCTGTAATTAGAAATGAAAGAGAATAATAGTTATCGGAAAAATAAATTTGAATTCTTAGAAGCGAAAAAATATAAAACCGCTGCAAAACCTATGCTGACCTATACAAAAGAGAAATAGCAGCAAACACTTAGTTTACCGGAATCATAATTTCGATCTCAGTTCCTTTGCCTTTTTCGGAATCTATATTCATTTTCCCTTTCAAATCGCTCACCATCTCATTTACCAATCTTAGACCCAGACCATAACTTTTTTCACCGTTGGTGCCACTTTCACCTACAGAAAGTTCTTCATCGAAAGTTTTCAATTTTGTCTTTTCAAATCCACACCCATTATCTTTAACATAGATCCTAAGAAAGGAATCCTTTTGGTCCAGGATCAAATCTAACTGAACCTCTATCTTACCCCCAGGAGGAGTGAATTTTATAGCATTTGCAATTATATTTCCGGCAATAGGAATTAGTTTCCTTTTAGGAAATTTACGACCCTGTTTAGTTGACCTGGAATTGATCTCAAAATCAATCCCTTTTCTATTCGCTGTTGGTTCATATAAGTTTTGCAATTTGCTTTTAAGCTCCTTGATCGTAAACAGATTCGACTCCGAAATCTCACTGAAATTCTCTAAAATATCATTGGTCAAATCCATAAGGCCGTTAGCTGATCTCCCGATCATTTTAAAATAGGATCTCGATTCCTCGGGACTAAGTTCATCCTGGTTGGCGTCCTCAGCCAGACCGATAATACCGGATAAAGGACCTCTAACATCGTGAGCTACCTGGTTTCGTTGCCGAACCAGTTCATCGACTTCATGCTGAAGATGGCTAATCTTCTTTTTTCTTTCCAGTTTATTTACAATCTCGTTGGCAATAAGCTGAAGCAATTCCTTTTTTTCCTGAGAAATGTTCTTCTCCTCATGATCTACAATGCACAAGGCCCCGATATTCTCACCCGATTCAACTTTTAAAGGGATTCCAAGGTAATACTTGAGCCCTTCCTCTCCTTTAACATAATCAAAATCCCGGAAGCGCTCATCCTCATCCAATCTCGGAATCTCAAGATAACCTTCTTTTTCTATGGTATGATTACAAACGGCATACTCCCGGTCTATTTCCTGTAATTTTAAGGATTTAGAGGAAACGGTCCACTGGGTATAATTATCGATGAGATTTACCAGGGAAATTTTTGTATCTGTGATTTTTGCGGCAAGTTCGACCAGATTTAGAAATTCGGGCTGCAACGCCCTATAATCGAGATCGAACTCATTCAGTTTTTTTAATCTTCTGTAGTCTGATTCACTTCTATCCACTACTTCAATATCCATCATCATTCATTTAGTTTAAACGAGTTCACTTTCCAGAATCCTATTTTATAAGGATCAAGTTTCTCAAATTTTTTATATAACCTCAGATTTCTTTAGAATTCAATTTCCTAGTTCGAACTTCTTTTAAGTATCAATTATTCGAACTGGCAGATACTTTTTCTTTAAAGATGATATTCTCTCTTTTTAGCAATTCAAGGAAATTCTCCTTTTTAAGAGGCTTCGTTAAATAGGCCACAACCTGCTCATAATTTTTGGATCGCTCATAATCCTCCTTAAAGGGAGATGAGGTTATGATGACCACGAAAACCTCCTGCCGATATGCTTTTTCGGAGATGATATCCAGGAATTCCCATCCACTCACTTCCGGCATATTAAGATCAAGCAAAACAAGACTTTGTCCTTCCCTTTCTTCTTCAGAATCCAAGAATTCTATAGCCTCCTTAGCTTTCTCAAATATTTCCGGCTGGACGTTCAAGGTTTGTTTGACAATGTGGCCATGAATTTTACAAAAAATACGGTCATCTTCAATAACAAGCACTCTGCTAATTTTTTTCTCTCTTTTTCTAAGCATTTACATTTTCAATTTTTTGGATCTTCTTCAGCAGATATTCATCCAGCTCATCCGCCGAAGTTCGTATCATTCCTATCAGTTCCCTTTTATTCCACTCTTCGAAGGTATTATCTTCCAGAGTATCTATAAGTGCTTTTATTCGCGCTAAGGGTGCCCTGGTGATGTGCGCGTGTTCCCATGCTATTTCTTTAAGAAACATATTCTGCTTTTCTATCTTAAGCAGTGCTTCACGGGAATCGGTTACATCCATAACCGCGCCAACAACCCTTATCGCCACTCCGGCTTCATTTCTTAAAATAAAGGCCCTGTCCACCAAATAGGCCAATTTTCCGTTCTTCATATGGAACCTGTACTCCTGGATCCATTTGTTCTGGCAAGGTTTTTCGAGAGCACTTTTGAAACTTTCCAATATTTTGACCCTATCCTCCTCGTGCACCCTGTCGAACCAGATATTTACAGGTATTTCAGATTTATCATCTTTCGTAAACCCATAATTTTCTTGGAACACCGAGTTCCTTATTATTTCATTCGTTTTGAGGTCCCAATCGTAAATGAGATCCTCGGTAGCCTGGGAAACAAAATTATAGCGATGGTTAAGAACCTCTATCTCATTTTTTTGAAGGTAGGCTTCGGTAACGTCCTTTGAATTTACTACTATACCCTGAACATCAGGGTCCAGAAGCAAGTTTGTCGCCTTGCTCTCTATCCATCGCCAATCTCCCGAGGCATTCTTAAATCTAAAGGGCTTTACATTTATTTGCCTGGAATCAAGAAGCTGTAAAAATTCATTATAAACCCTTTCTTTGTCTTCCGGATGCATGAAATCGAAAGCCGATTTTTTAATAAAGTATTGCGGTTCATAGCCAAGAATATTCATCACAGAATCGCTTACGAAGTCATAAAAGCCATCTTGATTGAGGATAGCTATCATATCTGAACCTTCCTGAACCAAAGCTTTGAACTTCCTTTCACTCTTTAAAAGCTCCTCCTCGCTTTTCTTTAACCTGTTTTCTGCTTCAAGTTTTTCGGTAATATCCCTGGCAATACCGTAAACTCCTTCAATCTCTCCCTGTATCTTCAAAGGAACCAGCGAAACGCAGAGCACTACCTTTCTTCCCTTATCCGAAACGAAATCGGCCCGAAATTCCTGTTTAGAGCCATCCAGAGCTTTTTGGAAGTGAAGCCATACTTTCTCCTTTTCATAATCTTCGCAAAAAGGGATAAAGCTTAACTTAAGAAGTTCTTCTTCCGATATTTCCGCCAGGTTTAGCAGGCCTTCGTTAAGGCTAAGGAAGTTTCCGTTTCTATCCAGGGAGAACAAACCGTCAGAATTCTCATCAATAAAATACCGGCATTTTTCAATGTTACGGTCCAGCTTTTCCCTGGTGTTCAGGTGCTCTCTTTCTTTTAAAACATTGGAGGTGATATCGGTAAATACCGTAAGTATCGATTTTTTACTGGCACCACAATCTACAGGAATAAATTTCACATTCCAGAAAACACCGTCATCTACCGCTTTCTCTAATTTTTGGAGATCAAATTTAACAGGTTCTAAGATTACCGGTTCTCTCTTTGTAAGGCAATTCTCTAGAGATTCATGGAATATTCTATAGCAGGATTCTGAAATCTGAAGATTGGAAAAGATCTCTTTAAGGCTCTGCCCCAGGTGATCTTCCTTTTTCAATTTAGAAATAACTGTGAATGCCCTGTTGATATTCCATATCTTGTATTCCTTTTCCACTGCTTCCAAAATCAGGCAGGGCTGCGGAAGAACCTCAAAAACTTCTATATAATTCATCATACCTCACCTTCTTTACCTTTGACTTTCAAAAACATCCTGTAGCAAGACGTTTGGTTATTTCATCCAAAATAAGTGTATTTTATCGATTTTCTAAAATTTATTTTTAGATTTTTTTATGAAAAGTTCAACTATAAAATGTTCAGTCAGAAAAACCCGAAAATGAAATACATTTGTTTAATGTATCTTTCTTAATCCCCTGTAAAAAAGACTTATGGATACTTCAGATATAGTAATGGCCTGTTCTATAGCTGTAATTATGTTTGGAATAGGACTGGAATTAAAATTCAAGGATTTTAAGAGGGTCTTCTGGGAACCAAAGGCCATAATTACCGGACTGGTTTGCCAGATCCTATTTCTCCCTGTTATCGCGCTTGGGCTTATCTATTTCTGGCCGATGAAGCCAATCTATAAAATTGGGATAATGCTTCTTGCGGCATGTCCGGGCGGTACCGCGTCCAACCTGGTTACAAGGGTCCTTAAGGGGCGAGTAGCTCTTTCGGTTTCTCTTACCTCTTTTAACAGCTTTCTAATTCTATTCACCATACCCCTAATCATTGAACTGAGTTACGCCATTTTTGGAAACGAGATCAAAACGGTAGACCTTGGTTTCTGGGATACGATGCGGGAAGTGCTCCTTACCGTGGTTCTTCCTGTTTTTTCAGGAATGCTTATTGGAAACCTGCTTAATGAACATCAAAGAGAAAGGATCCACAAACCCTTGACCTATATTCTCCCATTATTTCTATTAGGCGCCGTTATTGCCGTTCTTTTTTTAGATGATAACAGCAGAGATATACAGTATCTGGATTATCTACCCTTACTTTTTCCGCTGTTCATCCTGAATCTTTCAACCATTCTCGCGGGATTCTTTACAGGAAAATATTTTAAACTTAGCCATGACTCTTCTTACACCATAGGTATCGAGATGGGCTTACAAAACAGTGTCCTTGCCTTATATATCGGGAATCAACTTTTGAATAACCGAGATCTAAGCCTCATTGCTATTCTCTATGGCAGTTTTTCATTGATCAGCACCTTCACCGTCGGTTATTTTTTGAAAAGGTCTGAAAGAAAAAACTGATTTCGAAACCGAAAAATTTATAACTTCCCTGATCCTTGGAATACTACTAAAAAAAGGAAAAGCGTATCCAAAACTGAACCTATGGAATTAAATCAGTACAAAGATATTTCCGCACATTGGCTCGAATATAAAGATGCCCTGCAAAACTATATTACCAAGTTGGTAAAGGACAAAGAGACTGCCAGTCACCTTTCCCACGACGTCCTTATTAAAGTTTATTCTTCCTGCTGCTCGGGAACAACTATAAGGAATATAAGATCATGGCTATTCCAGATCGCCTATAATACCTGTATGGATCATTTTAAAAAAGAGAATAAATTTACAGATATTCAAACCGAGATAAGAGAATCTGAGGAAGAACAGGTATATCATGAAGCTGAGGAGTTCGTAGAACCTTTAATAGACCTGCTGCCTAAAAAATATTCAGAACCTCTGAAACTATCCGATATCAAGGGACTAAAACAGCAGCAGGTGGCCGATGAACTTAAACTTAGTCTTCCCGCCACCAAAAGCAGGATACAGCGAGGCCGGCAGCTTTTAAAGGAAAAGATAATGGAATGCGTACATGTGGAAGTAGATGGACAGGGTAACCTTATGGCCTTCAATATCAAAGGAACCTGTAGCCCTCTTCAGGATCACTGTAAAAAAATATGATCATTTCTGCATCTTTTTAGAGAAATTCTAGTCCTGGCAGTGTATAATCAATAATATATTGTCATGAATAAATTAGAAAAAATAACCCGTAACAACGGGAAGGAGAATTGCCGAACTAAGAAAGGCAAAAAGTTTGCAAGTTTTTTGATTCCAAAAGCAAATGAAAACTGGCTTTTATATAAGTAGCTCAAAAAAAAGCACCTTTAAAGGTGCTTTTTTCATTTTTAGTATTCTATAGGGAACAACTTCCATCACACTCGGCGGTTTCGTTAGCGCTCCATTTTTCCATAGCTTCCGGAGCTTTTTTTGCATTACGTCCTTCGCCATATACCGTAGCCTCACCATAAGTATAAAATGCTTCCCAGTCTACTCCCTGTGGATCGGTTATCCAGGACTTTTCACTTTTGGAATAGCAGCAGGAACAATCTCCTTCTTCAAAGATCTGTCCTTTGGCATTTTCCAGGTTTTTATATACTTGCTCTAGCTCTTCTCTACTTTCGGTCTGAATCCCAAGGTGTTCTATCCCATTTTCTGCATGTCCGTTGGAAATCGCAAAATTCACCTTAGGATCCTGTAGCATCCATTTGGCATAATCCTCTTTTTGAACGGTTGGTTCTACAGCAAACAAGGCAGTATAGAAATTTACACTCTCTTTTAAATTCTTTACCCTAACGTGTACATGGAATGTTTTCATAATGATAGTTTTAATTTTTGGTTTTTTATTTTCTATCAAGACTCCGTACAGGACAAAAAGATGCAGATTATTTTATTTTTTTTTTGAGCAAGAAAAAAGCCCTTTTACAAGGGCTTTAGTATTCTTTATTTTTTCATGATTTACCAGGAAGTAAAATATACACTTTGAGATGTGTATTCATCATTATCTATAAAACCATCCTGGTTATCATCCCAGCTTTCAAATAGTCCGTTTTCCCATTCCTCTGCAGATATTTTACCATCATCATTCTCGTCGAAATCATTGAACCACTCGGAATCTGCTAAACCAATATTCCATTCATCAGTATCAAGGATCCCATCTTTATCTGCATCAAAAATATCAAAATCGCTCTCATAGGTACCATAAAGATAATTATAACCCTCGTTCCATTCTTCCGGGCTTACGGTCTTATCGTTATCCTTATCCACATATCTAAAATTGATCGCATAGAATTCATTGGCATCTAAATTTCCATCATTATCTGTATCAAACTCAGAGAAATTAGACTCAAAAAAGTTTTTAAATTCTTCATTATCCCATTTTTCGTCCATATTCTTATCGAATTCCTCAAATTTTCCATTCGTTTCTTCCCCAGTAACGAGTTCTTGTGAGGATTCATAATCGACTTCAGCATCTCCGTTCTCCTGTTTGTTATCCTTGCAAGAGATTAATACAATACCCAGGAGAAATCCAATTGTAATTATTTCTTTTCGCATAATAGTTCCGTCTTTAAAAGATTCCTTAATAAAATAAGCAAAGAACGGTTCCTTAAGAAGTATTTCCTCCTAAACATTTGCAAACAAAAGCCTAAAAACTGTTAGACCTGTGCGAAATCTAATTGAGCTTTGAAGGTTTCTGCACAATATAATCCAGAACTATGTCTTTCTCTTCAAGCCTGTCCTGGAGACCGGGCTTTAGGATTATTTCGGGGATAACGGGGCTAAAGATTTCCTTATTGCAATTCGCACCATAATCCATAGAGGTAGTAACCTGCATTGTTACTCCCGAACCTGGAAGTACGAAAGAGTACACCTCACCAAAGTCATTAGTATTTTCACCGGAAGGTTCGCCAATGAGAGTACCGATACCGGCTACCCTGGCAGCATCGGCAACCATATTGGCACTGGAAAAAGTAAGTGGGCCCGTAAGAAAGAAGACCTCACCGGTAAATTTGTCATCCACCATCATCCTGCTCTGTGCAGGTTCACATTGGCCTGTAGCCCAAATACCCCCATTTTCTTGAAATAAATATGGGCTTCCGGTATTCCCGTTATTAGAAAGATGATCCTTGTATTGCTGACTTATTTTCCATTCCCTCATCCCCTGGAGCTGAAACTCCTTATCTGTGATATAGCCGAACAGAACTTCTCCAAGGATGGAATCACCACCAAGATTATCCCGCAGGTCTATTGCCACCTTATTTATATTATTCTGTTTGAATGCATTAAAGGCCGAATCCAGAAGTTTACTCCAGTCTTCCCAGCTTCCGCTCATAGTTGTGAAATTTATATATCCCAGGTTATTATCTATTATTTTAAAGCTATTCCCTTCTAAAAGCCCGGGCAAAGTAAGTCGTATACTCCCTATGAAATCGACGCCTTCTTCGATTCTAAGGCTTTTGGATGCACCAGAGGGTTCAAGGTATTCGATCTCGAAAGGCGCAGAAATTCCCTCCAGAAAAAGAAAATAGGATAACATAGCCGTGCCAAAGGATTTTTTAAACTCAGGAAGTCCGCCCATATAATTTTGAACCCTGTTCACCAACAATTTCGCAGGTCTTCCATTAACTGAGATAATTTCAAAAGCAACAGGAACACCAACTTCTGCTGCGGTAACTTTTGAAATAAATAACCGGTCCTCTTCAATAATCCCGGGTAAAGGAAAGAATTGATTCTTTCTTAGGTCATTTCCAAGAATTCCCTGACTCAGGGCCGGGGCCGTATGCCCGTCCTCAAGTATGGAAGTTAAACTGTAAAGAGTTTTTATAAATTCCCTGGGACTTATCGAATCATTAAGATCCTGCTTGATCGCTTGTATATGTGAGTAATATTCATCCTCACTTACATAGAAAAAGGGATCATAGTGCACCTCAAGAAGTGTTTGAGTAAATACGTCTATGTCCTTTATCGCTTCTTCCCTGCCTATTAGTTCCTGGGAATAACTCATCATCCCGAACAAAAGGCAAAACACCATGGAAAAAATACCTTTCATATTGAAAATTTATTTAGTTGTAAAACCCTGTAAATTAAATACATAATTCGATTGCTTTTTCAGATTAAAGCCTGTTTTTTTTAAATTTCAAAACACTTGAATTCTCCTACAGACTCCAGGAATTATCAATTGTTACAAATTTTTCAGAAAAAATATACTCACTGTTATTTTCTTCAGGACGTATTTTCAATCTCTCCGTAAAGACGGGAGTTCCGGTTAAAGAGGACAGAAAAAGAAGACCGAATTTTTTAGGATAAAAATGACAGGAAAAACTTCATGATTTTTTTTGACTGTAAATTTTACGCTTTATTTTTTATATTTGAGAACTCTTGAATCCTAGGCTAGGATGATTAAGACCCCACTTTTAATTAAGAGTAAAAGGAGATGGCCCTACCCATCTCCTTTTTTTCTTAAGCCAGTCGATTTCTCCTTTTACTCTTTTAAGCTGAAATTTTAAAAAATTCCATTCACCACAAAATCAGGAAAATTCACCACAAAATCAGGAAAATTCACCACAAAATAAATCCCGGTATCAAGATCGGAAACAGGTCCCTCTACCATATCACAAAAACCTTCAAACTGAACCGATTCAAGCAGTGACCTTAAGCGTATCATTAAGTCTTATGCTCATATTCTATATAATAATAGTGTACATTTTAAGGTGCATCATTTCCATTATGATGACTACGTAATTTAAAAACCGTAATTTTTTCTTCTGAGTAGATAGATTTCGGTAATTTACTGCACATAACTGCGGCTCACGAAAATAGCAATTAAAATAATTCGCATATTTTTGAAGTACAGGTGAATCAATGAATTCAAATGATAGATATTCTATACTGCGACTTTCGATAACCGTCTCCGTAACGCATATGAGAAAAATTCTAACTATAATAATAATCGGACTAATTATCTATTCATGCTCATCCTCACAAAGGGATTTTACCTATATAGATATTGATAATAAAGAAATATCTAAATCAAAATTCCGACAAAAGAGGTCCACAAATAAGTATTTAGATGTTCAGATTGATTCTTTAAATCAGAAAAAATTAATAGAAAGAACAAAAAAAGGAAAAATTGAAAATTTAAAAATATATCGTTCCTTAATTTCAAATAAATCTTCCGAAAAAATAGATTTTTCAAAACCTATTGTAGTTTTATATTATCCTGGAAAAGATCCTTGCAATTCAAGTGGATCAGCTACAAAAGAATCACTCGAAAATTGGCACAAAACTTTAGAAGACGGAATTCAACAACTAAAAGCTAACGCTCCTTTCTATCTTTATAAGGAAAAAGAAGGTTTAGAAAAATATGAAGGAGTAATCAAATGGTATAAAGATCCCGATGGCTTGACCGAGAAATTGTTTTTTGAACATCATTATCCTTGCTCAAGTTTCGTAGTAATTTCTTCAAGCGGAGAATATGTTTCTTATTTTGGAGAATTTAGTAAAGAATACGTTTGGAATGCTATAAATCTAGTTTCGGAATAGCATACGCGTTACAACAGGGGTTCTTCTCAAATTCCGGGTTTTATAAAAAAAGAACTAAATTAGAATATTAATAAACCAAAACGTAAGCCGATAAGTCCACATCCCTACTCCCGTAACTTGCGACAAGCGAAACCCTTGTGTGCAATACCCTTATACAGCTATGAGAAAATTACTATTACTAATTTCAATTTTATCATCAGTTAGCTCTTTCTCTCAAAAGAATATACACCTTCCAGAGAATCCAATATCACAAAGGTTTTACGAAAATCTAGATTCGCTACTATTCAAATATGACTTAGAAGACTTGAGAAAAAGTGATAAACAGGCAATCAGAATTTGGAAAACAAATGAAATCATTTTATTAGAAAATGATGCTTCATATACTTTTCACTCCAGGAGTAATAAAGAAACAGTAATTGAGAAAGAGAGATTTAAAAGCAATAGTGACATCAGTTCCAAATTTCAATTAATCCAAAATAATATAGATTGGAAAAATAATAATGGAAAGTATCGAATAGATGCATTCCCGATAACAATTGAGCTCAATAATAAGGATAATTATAAAGTAATCTCCTTCTATAAAAACGAGCAACTAGAAAAGATCATTCAAAATATTTGGAGAGAAAATTCTCTAGATAAACTACGCAAAAATATAATAGAAAAGCTGCCTTCGGGTAATTATCATTTGGGAATGACAGCATTAAAAATTGATCATTTACCCGAACAGGAAAAATCAGATTTTTATAAAAAAATAGAATCTGAAATTGCAAGAAAACTAAAAGTTACTGAAGATACAAATCCTACAGAAATGCCATTAATTGTAATCAATGATAAACCAAAATTTTTTAAGGACTTAAACGATTTAGAGTTATCGGATGTGGAAGGTTTTGAGATAATAAATGATAGAAGAAAAACAATTTATGGCACACATGCTCAGTTTGGGATAATCAAGGTGAATACGAACTAACGGTTACTGGCACACAACAGCGATTCATCACAAATTCCGGGTGTTTCAGAAAAAGTGTAATTTTAGAAACCAAGAACCAAACCGTTAAGCCAACAGCCCGATACCTATCGGGACCGCGTCCCTACTCCGGCAAC
>CAYWAB010000047.1:0-17763 GCA_964456105.1 uncultured Christiangramia sp.
CATTGGTCGATCGTTAGGGTACTCAAAAGTTACAAATATTTATGATTCTAAAAAGCGTTCAATAATCTGGTCTGAATTTTTAATGGTTTTTTTCGTCCAATCCAATTTAATCTTTTCCTTCTCCTCCTGGGATAATCGCCACTTTATATTGGATTTCCTGATCTTCTGGGTAAGAGTATGTAATATAATGGCTGCAGAAACAGAAATATTAAGGCTTTCCGTAAATCCAACCATGGGAATTTTAATGATATCATCTGCTTCTCTTAAAATTTCCTCCGAAAGACCTTCTTTCTCGGTACCGAAAATTAAAGCCGTTGGTGAATCAATTTCATAATCGTCAAGCTCCAAAGCCTCCCCATGCGGACTTGTCCCTACTATTTTATAACCCTTTTCTCTTAAATTTTTAATACAGGATAAAGAGGAATTATATCTATTGATATTCACCCATTTTTGAGCGCCCATAGCGATCTCCTTATCTATCCTTCTTGGAAACCTTTCTTCTATTATATGGATGTTCTGTATTCCAAAAACATCACAACTGCGCACTACTGCACTGGTATTATGTAGCTGGTAGACATCTTGTGCCACCACTGTTAAATGATTGGTACGTTCAGCAAGAACTTTTTCAAAGAGATTTTTACGCCTTGGAGTCAGGAATTCCTGAAGATGATCTAAGATTTCTTTATCCTTCATTTCAGACATAAAATTAAAAAACCCGACACGAAGTCGGGTTCTTTTTACGGAAATAATTTTAATTTTTCTTTTTCATTTATTCGTTACTTCCAATATTTCCCTGGGCTACAATCGTACCTAAGGCATTTGCACTTAAATGCACATTTACATAACCATCATAGGTTAGAACGTCATCATAACCGAACATCTCGTCATTATCCAACATAGCTACGTTGGTAAGACTTATTCCGGTAGTGCCATCAACAGCATTAAATGTGAAGGCAATTGCTCCCGGAGCTTCGGCAACAGAGCCCATATGAATATGAGCAGGATGAATTCCACCATCAGGAGTTCCTTCAATCATTATAGTTGCAAGGGCTTCTCCATTCACTCTTTCTTCAAACATGACCGTTCCGAAAATTCCAGGTACATCCTTAGTTCCGAGATCGTAAGTTTTAGATTCACCTGTGAGATCATTCTGACCTATATCCCCCTGGGCTACAATGGTATTTAAAGCTTCAGCGCTTAAATGAACGTTAACATACCCGTCGTAAGTTAGTACATCTTCATAACCGAACTCTTCTCCTCCATCAAGGGCACTAACATTTGTCATGCTAATTCCGGTAGTTCCATCTACAGTATTGAAGGTAAAGGCTATTCCACCACCTTCAGCAGCGGTATTCATATGAATATGGGCAGGATGCATACCCCCTGCAGGTGTTCCACTTAACATTATTGTAGCAAGTGCTTCACCGTTTACACGTTCTTCAAAAACAACTGAACCCGAAATACCTGCTACAGCTCTCTCGCCTAAATCATAGGATTTTGATTCTCCAGTAAGCTCATTCTGGCCTATATCACCCTGGGCAACAATTGTACTTAAAGCTTGAGCGCTCAAATGTACATTCACATAACCATCATATTCCAGTACATCTTCATACCCAAACATATCTCCGTTATCCAGCATAGAAACATTAGTCATACTCATTCCAGTAGTTCCATCTACGGTATTAAAGGTAAAGGCTATTGAACCACCTTCAGCAGCAGTATTCATATGGATATGTGCCGGATGCATTCCACCATCTGGAGTACCATCCAACATTATAGTAGCAAGTGCTTCTCCATTTACACGTTCTTCAAATACAACTGAACCAGAAATCCCAGGCACAGCTCTTTCACCTAAATCATAAGATTTTGATTCTCCTGTGAGGTCGTTCTGACCTATATCTCCCTGGGCTACTATGGTTGCTAAAGCATCTGCACTTAAATGTACATTTACATAGCCATCGTATTCCAGTACCTCATCATAACCAAAATTAGTTCCGTTGTCGAGCTCTGCAACATGAGTCATACTCATTCCTGTAGTTCCATCAACCGGATTAAACGTAAACGCGATATCTCCTCCTTCTGCTGCTGTATTCATGTGAATATGTGCAGGATGCATACCACCGTCTGGAGTACCGTCTAACATAATAGTAGCAAGGGCTTCTCCACTTTTTCTTTCTTCAAAAACAACAGATCCGGAGATTCCTTCTACTGCTCGTGTTTCTAAATTATAAGATTTAGATTCACCCGTTAGTTCATTTTGACCAATGTCGCCTTGAGCTACTATTGTACCTAATGCTTCGGCACTTAGATGAACATTTATATAGCCATCATAGTTTAAGACATCATTATAGTTAAATGGAGTACCATCATTCAACTCTGCTACATTGGTTTTACTCATGCCAGTAGTTCCATTTACAGCATTAAAAGTAAATGCTATATCTCCTCCTTCAGCAGCTGAGTTCATGTGAATGTGAGCTGGGTGCATGCCTCCATCAGGAGTTCCATCCAGCATTATGGTAGCGAGAGCCTCACCACTTACTCTTTGCTGAAAAAGGACCGTTCCGGATATTCCATCAACATCCTTTGTTTCAAGATCATAGCTTTTTGAAGTCCCTGTCAAAATATTCTGGCCAATATCTCCCTGGGCAACCAGGGTACTTAGATTATCGGCACTAGCATGGACATTTATATATCCGTCAAAACTTAGAAGTTCATTGTAAGTAATGGCTGTACCATTATCCAGAGCAGTAACTTCAGTACTGCTAAAGCCTGTGTCCCCATCAACGGGTTCAAGACTTATCGCAATGTCTCCGCCTTCCACGGCAGAATTGAAATGAATGTGAGCTGGATGCATACCACCATCTGGAGTTCCTTGTAAATTAATTTTAATGAAAGTACTATTATCCTTTTTCTGATAAAAGGTCACCGTTCCCGATATGGATGGATCTGCAACAGATGAAAGATCGTAAGTAACATTGGTACCTGTGCGGTCTGATTCTCCATTTGGAAGATTGGAATCATCTTCACTACAACTTGTGAAGAACATTAATGGCAATGCCAAAATTAAGAGTTTAAAAAAATTTTTCATAAATAGCATTTGTTTTTTAGTGTTAATACAGAAAAGACATTTCTTTCTTTCCATCTTTAAATCTATATTACTTACGCCGGGATTTACAGGAACGGATGTTAACAAAAACAGAAAACTGCATTAATATGTGTTAAAATGAAAAATATTGTTGTATTAACTGGCGCTGGAATGAGTGCCGAGAGTGGAATAAAGACCTTTAGAGATGCCGATGGCCTTTGGGAAGGCCATGATGTGATGAAGGTGGCTTCTCCTCAGGGATGGAATGAAAACAAGGAGCTGGTGCTTGATTTCTACAATCAGAGAAGACGGCAACTTTTAAAGGTAGAACCGAATGCCGCACATAAGGCCCTAGCTAAGCTAGAAGAAAAGTATAAAGTAAATATCATAACCCAGAATATTGATGATCTTCATGAAAGGGCAGGCAGTTCAAACGTTCTGCATCTTCACGGGGAATTGTTTAAAGCAAGGAGTACCTTTGATGAGGATTTGATCATGGATTGGAGAAAAGATATTTGTGTGGGTGATTTTTGCGAACACAAGTCGCAGATAAGGCCTCATGTGGTATGGTTTGGTGAGCAAGTACCCATGTTCGAACCTGCAGCTAAGATCACAGAAGGTGCGGATATCCTAATTGTAATAGGCACTTCAATGCAGGTTTATCCAGCAGCGAGTCTGGTTAATTTTGCTCCACCTCAAATTCCCATATATTTTGTAGATCCTAAACCCGCAATAAAGGAATCCGGGAATCTTGAAATCATAGAAAAAAAGGCCGCAGAGGGAGTTCCGGATTTAGTAGCCAGATTACTTTAGATTAAAGGTTTCAATAGTTTACCATCTAATAAATTAAATTCGGGTTTTCTTATAAGAATTGAAAAGGTATCTTTGAACTTTTAATTTTAAAATAAGAAAATGACATCTCTTTCAGCCATATCCCCAATAGATGGTCGGTATAGATCTAAGACCAAGAAACTTTCTGCATATTTTAGCGAGGAGGCTTTGATCAAATACCGTATTAAAGTTGAAGTTGAATATTTTATCGCTCTTTATGATGAAAACTTACCTCAACTGAAAGACGTCGATCCGGAAAACTTCAAGAAATTAAGAGAATTATATCTGAATTTTACTTCTATTGACGCCCAGGCGGTCAAAGAAATTGAAAAGGTCACTAATCACGACGTGAAAGCCGTCGAATATTTTCTCAAAGAAGAATTTGAAAAATTAGGAATGGAGACCTCTAAAGAGTTCATCCATTTTGGTCTTACCTCTCAGGACATAAATAACACCGCGATCCCATTGAGTTTAAAGGATGCGATAGAAGAAGTATATCTGCCTGAACTAAATGAAATCCTTTCCAAATTAAATGAACTTGCGCAAGAATGGAAAGATATTCCCCTATTGGCACGAACTCACGGTCAGCCAGCTTCTCCTACCAGGCTAGGTAAGGAAATTGAAGTCTTTTCAGAAAGAATCAGGCAACAAATGTCCTTTTTAAAAGAGATCCCACACGCCGCAAAATTTGGAGGTGCTACTGGTAATTATAATGCCCATAAAATAGCATTTCCTGGAACTGACTGGAAAAAATTTGGAACTCGATTCGTGGAAGACAGGTTAGGACTTCATCATTCATTCCCTACCACCCAGATAGAGCACTATGATCATGCTGCGGCCTTGTTTGATGCATTGAAACGGATCAATACCATACTCATAGATCTGGACAGGGATATATGGACCTATATTTCCATGGATTACTTTAAACAGAAAATAAAAAAAGGAGAGATCGGGTCATCAGCCATGCCTCATAAAGTCAATCCTATCGATTTTGAAAACAGCGAAGGAAATTTAGGAATGGCAAACGCCATATTCGAGTACCTATCAGCTAAACTTCCAATAAGTCGATTACAAAGGGACCTTACAGATAGTACTGTGCTCAGGAATATTGGAGTTCCAATTGGACATACCATCATAGGTTTTAAATCTACGCTGAAAGGATTGAACAAGCTCTTGCTAAATCGAGAAAAACTGGATATGGATCTTGAGAATAACTGGGCTGTAGTGGCAGAGGCCATTCAAACTGTTTTAAGAAGAGAAGGTTATAAGAATCCATATGAAGCTTTAAAAGGTCTTACAAGAACAAATGAAAAGATCACCAAGGAGAGTATGTCTGAATTCATTACCGGCCTGGATGTTTCTTCCGAATTGAAAGAAGAACTTAAAAAGATAACACCACAGAATTATACAGGTATATAACTAAAAAAGCCCCTTAATCGGGGCTTTTTTCAATATTATCATTGGTTATTAATCTTCTGTAACCTCTGCTTCTATTGATACTTTCAAAGAATCACTTTCACTTTCATTGGAAGAACCAAACATTTTTCCAAGTCCCTGTATCCCTGATACGTTTATATTGTCCTGTTCAAGGCTACTCATCAAAGTCATGATTCTTTCCGGATTCATATCTTCTCCAAGAACCCTGGCCAAACCAAGACCTTTTTCACCATCATAACCGTAAACGATTAATTCATCTATAGCATCTTCTTCCCCGGTAAAATACATTTCTACTTTTCGGTCGCCGCCTCCATACTTCATAAGCAACTGATATTTTTCATCTTTGAAAATCTCGTTAAGCTTTACTTTTTCAGTTTCGAATTTTTCAGGGTTCTGTTCTACCATCAGGGCCAGTAAATTGATCTTCTTGATGGATTGTAATGTAGCCTTTTGTTCCTCATCCATAGAATCACTGTTCATAAACATGCTCGTTGGTACATCCACTGCAAGAAAGTCTGAATCTTCCTGATTCTCTACATAATATTTCTGAAGAGACTTGCCGTCATCACATGAGGAAACAGAAATTATAAAAGTAAGTGCGAATAAAAATTTAAATAGTTTCATTTCTTAAGATTTTTTGTTGACTTTTTTTAATTCCTCAGATCCTGGGACCTTTAGATCTGATGTTAATTTCGAAAGCTGGGAAAGATCTATTTCACCGGTTATACTCAAGATCACAGCAAGAGGCTCAGAGTCATCCTGCCCCTGAAGGAACATAAACAATTCCTTCACATAGTTGTCATTCTTTCCCGGAACGGAATAAAATCTGATATTCTTTCCGTCTTCGTTAACCCTCATCAACTCATCCATAGAGCCTTTGGCAAGATATGCTTTCACGTCATTTGCCATTTGTGACATCACTTTAGCATCTGAGGATTTAAAGATCTGGATACGATCCAGGTTCTCGATCAGTTTCATATACTCACGAGCTTCAGGGTCGTTACTACTAAGATCCACCTTCGCGAGCATTTTGAACATTTTACTCGTCATCACCATCGCATCGACTTCTTTCATATTCTCATATTTATCAAAAGTCTGTGCCTGAAATAAAAATGGCGTGAGTGTTAACAGGAGTGTAATTACTAGTCTATTCATGATTTCTGGTTTTAATCTATTTCTATTATTTTATTTTTAGTGTTATTGAATTCCTTCAGGTATTTAAGATCTGAAGTCCCTTCGTTCATTAGCTGGGAAACCATTACTAATGCTTCTTTTGTTCTGGCTAATGATTCCTCATCATCTATTGTTCCCAAATCGTTTTGATTCAAGGCAGCACCGGAATTATTGAAGAAGAATAATCCAACAGCTATTATAAGTATTGCCGCGATGGATGCCCAGGTGAATTTGTCTTTTCCTTCAGACTTCAAGGCTGTTTCTTCGATGAATACCTCTTCTTTCTGATTAGCAGAGAATCTGAACATTAATTTATAGGAACTTAGATGAGCTGGAACCTCTTCATTAAGAAAATAATCTCTTAATAGTTCTTCTTCTTTTAATGAAGTCTCCCCTTCATCATAGCGCTCTAAAAGCTTTTCAATTTTACTTAATTCCATAATTGTGCTTTTTAATTAGGCTTTCTCTTATAGATTTTCTTGCTCTTGACAAAGCAACTCTAATAGCCGTCTGGTTCATTTCCATAATTTTTTCTATCTCTTCGTATTCGTATTGTTCAATATCCCTTAACTGAAAGATCATTTTCTGCTGTTCGGGTAATTTTTTAACAATTCGGTTCAACAGGGCCATTTCATCACTTGTTTCTATTTCACTTTGAAGTGATTGAGAATGGCTTTGATAGTTCTGATGTACTATCCTTAAATTATTGTTCTGCTTTAATTTTAACTGATCCAGGCAGTAATTCTTGGTCACTGTCATTGCGAAAGCTTCAATATTGGCATAATCATTGATTTTTTCTTTGCGAGTCCACAGTTTAAGAATCACCTCCTGGGTGGCATCCTCTGCAGCTTCCTTCGAAGTAAGCAGTCTTAATGCCAGCCTGTACATCTTATCCTTCACAGGATTAATTATACTAAGGAAGGTCTGTTCTTTCATTTATTTTTGATGGTTAGATTAATTGCCTTCTTTCCTTTACGACGAATCACAATCAGATTTGTTACAAAACAATTTTAAATTTGAATGATTGTGGCTATTTTTAGCGAAAATTGAAAAAGAAAGTATTAACCCCTATTTATTATTTTATGAAAATTTATAAGTATTTACTGATTCTTCTGGTCATAGGAGGATTAACTATCACCTCCTGTTCTAAGGATAATGACGACGACCGGTTTCCTGTGGTAACACCTGAGCAGGGACAGGAACTTAGCGAAGAGGACCAATTAGAATTAGAAATTAAAGATTTCATTTGGAAAGGAATGAACGAGATATACGTTTACAAGAGCCAAGTGGAAGTTTTAGCAGATAATTATTTCTCTACCCAGGGGGATTTGAACGAATATCTTCTTGAATGGGATACTCCGGAAGATCTTTTCTACGATGGTCTTACTATACCTGAAGATCGGTTCAGTTTTCTAACCGACGATTATATTGCTCTCGAAAACAGTTTCAGCGGAATTTCTGAAACTACGGGGGTAGATTTTAGATTATACCGATTTTCCAATAGTGATAATTTGTTTGGAGTAGTAAGGTATATTGTTCCGGGTAGTAATGCCGAAGGAGCTGATATTGAAAGGGGAGATTTATTTACAAAAATTAATGGTCAAACTTTAACAATCTCAAATTACCGTGACCTTCTAGCCAGTAATTCAATAACATTTGAATTGGCTACCATTGAAAATAATACCGTCACTTCAACGGGAGAATCTGTAACTATCGCTACTCAGACCCTTACTGAAAACCCGATCCTGGTCAGTAAAGTTTTAGATGTAGAGGGTGCTAAAGTTGGTTATTTAATGTACACGGGCTTTATCTCAGATTTTGATAGTGAGCTTAACGCCGCTTTTGCTGAATTCAGATCACAGAATATTACAGATCTTATACTCGACCTAAGATATAATGGCGGGGGAAATGTTCGCACAGCCACCCGTCTGGCCAGTATGATCACAGGTCAATTTACTGGAGAAGTTTTCGCAAAGCAACAGTGGAATGATGATTATCAAAACTACTTTTTAGCAAATAATCCAGACAGATTATTCAATCGTTTTACTGATAATCTTGATGGAAGTGCAATTCATAGCCTTAATCTTACCAAATATTACGCGATAGTCACTTCTTCTTCTGCATCTGCAAGTGAATTGGTAATAAACGGACTTGAACCTTATATCGAGGTTATTTTGATTGGAGATCAGACTACGGGAAAATCTCAAGCATCGGTAACATTATATGATAGCCAAAATTTTGGGAGAAGTGGAGCTAATCCAAATCATACCTATGCAATTCAACCTTTAGTGTACGAATCAGTAAATGCTAATGATGTTGGAGTACCATTTGACGGACTTGAGCCAGATGTTGAAATTATGGAGGATATTACTAACATGGGAGTTCTTGGAGAGGAGTCAGATCCACTTTTGGCCGCAGCTCTTGAAACAGTTGTTGGAAACAGAAGTTCTACCGGATATCCTACTAAATCAACCTGGTATGAAGAATTTAGCGAACGAGGAGCTGATAAACCTTCATATAAAAGAATGTATATTAACGATATTCCAGATTTACCAGGCCAAAGAAAAAGATTAGATCTAAGTAAAAACTAAATTGCTAAATAAAAATAAAAAACCCCGCAGTTGCGGGGTTTTTTATTACTTAATCATTAAAGTAGATCCCATTAGGATTAATGCCCACCGTAAATTGCTCGGTTAAACTACCGCTCGCAAGGTCATAAATATAAAGCATCCCGTCACCGGTGAAATCAGCATTTGGAGAGGCTACATAGATATTTCCCTGATAGATCTCGAAACCATAAAAATAGGCAGGATCCGACAGGCTAAACTCAGAACTTACCGACATATTGGTCAAATTATATTTATAAACCGTCTTTCCAACGGTAAGATATACGTCACTCCCAGCGAGGCTAAGATTATCCGGATGAATAGAACTGTCTGTGAAATCAAATTCTTCCGTCACCGTGCTTGAGGGAACATCGATAAGTGATAATCTCCCGGCAGTTTCTGTTTCGGCGTAAGAGGGCTTTCCTCCTGCCAATACCCAAAGATCATTCCCCTGGAGTATCATCGAATTTGGCAGGTCCCCTACCTCAATTTCAGCAGTTACCTCATTAGACGAAGTATTTATCACGGAGATTATATTATTAAAAGAAAAACCCCCTTTATGGGCTACGAAAAGCTTATCATTTCCTGAAAGTATTTTTTCGGGTCCTTCAGCTAAAGGAACTGAAGTGATAAATGAAAAGTCCTCCAGGTTAAAGACAGAAACGAAATCGTCATTTGGATTTGTTCCATCCCCCCAGTTAGTAACATAAATACTATTACCAACGACTTCAGCATACCTGGGATTCATAAGCTCAGTATCTATAGTTCCCAGACTTTCGAATGTATACCTGTTCACGATCTCGATCTTATTGGAAACATTTACCACTATTATGGCAAGATCTTCATGAAGTTCTATGCTCTGAGCGGTATCACCCAAACCTGAACCATTTACATTCTCAAAAATGCCACTCTCCAATTGTTCCAGGTTTTCATCAATAAAACTTACAGAGGCATTTCCAGATCCAAAATTACCCTCGTTCAGTACCAATAATCCTGAGGCATATTCAGCATTCTCTTCAGGTCCCGGTAGGTTATCTGTATCGTCTTCACAGGAATTAAAAAAGAAAAGAATAGTAATTAAAAAAAATAAGTGTTTAGAATTCATATTTAGAAATTGATAGTTAATAAAGTTTTAAAAGATCTTCCGGGCATGATGCGCGCCGGCAGACTTTGATATTTCTCATTGAATAAATTTCCTATTTGTAGTTCCACCCTGGTACGTGGTTTTTGGGTAACATTAATACCACCTCCCAGATTAATCAGCTCATAAGAGTCCAGCTGGTATTTATTATCTGAAGAAGTATAAATACTGCCATTATGCATCGACTGAATAAAGAACCAGAAGTTCCCAACCTCATAACTTCCGGAAAAAGTTACTTTATGAAGCGGGGTATAGATGAGTTGGTTATTGGTCTCCCGGTCTACGGAGCGGGTATAAGCATAATTAGCGTTTAAACTTAGTGGATTGTTGTAAAGATCACCAGACCAGGAACTAAATAACTCCAGTCCGTAATTATGGACGTTAGAAGTATTTACTGGGCGCCAAACGCCATCTTCACCGGGAATCCAGCGTATCAGGTTATCTATATCCATAAAATATCCGGTAAGATTAATCTGAAGATTGTTAAACCTGAATTGGTTACCGACCTCAGCCTGCAAAGAGATTTCCGGTTCTAGGTCCAGATTTCCTCCTGTCTGCCAGAAAAGATCATTAAAAGTTGGAATTCGGAAATTCCTTGAAGCATTAATCCGGAATAAATAATCATCAGAAAACTGATAATTACCTCCGAGAGAAAACAGCAATGGAGAATTATAGTTATCGGTAATTTCCTGCCTCAAACTTAGTTCATAAGTGAACTTGTCCAGTTCATGATTCCATAAAGCTGACAATCCACCTATTCTTCTTTCCGCATCTTCAATCCCTGAACCTTCCCCATCAATATGGTTATAATCTGCTATAAAATTTACTTTAACAGAAGGAGACAGTTCATATCCCAGATCATATTTGATTATTCCCGTATCAGCATTACCAAAACTGAAATTTTGAGAATAACGATTTTCGTAATATTTGAATTCTTCCCTAATCCAGGCAAGCTTCAGGCTACTTGTGAATTTTCCGAAGAAAGATTTCCATTCTAAAAGATTTCTTGCATTCCTATCTTCATATTTACTATTGGATGGAAATGTCAGTGTTCCGGAGAATCCGCGATCACCTTGGTAATAATTGGAATAGAATTTTATTAGGTTCTCAGAATTCAACCAATGACCCACCGAAGCGTTTATGGAAAAATTATAAAAATCCCCATTTTCATTCTTTTCATTTGTACCCAGGTAATCGTAATCATTTTCTGAACTTATTCCGGAGACACCTAAGATAAAACTGGTCTTTTCGGAGGAAAAACTTCCCTTATAGCCCGCCTGATAGGTATCGAAACTACCATATCCCAGCCATAGATCATTACTGGAATCCCCATCAAAACTGAATTCATTATTTAAATGAATGGTACCTCCTATCGCCCCACTACCATAAACCACACTGCCTCCTCCGGGCCTTAAACTAACATTATCAAAAACCTGGGTATTTATTGTATTGAAATCTGTCTGTCCGGTAAACTGAGAATTGATATTTATCCCATTCCAGACCACCGCAGTCTGAGCAGCTCCTGTTCCACGAACAGAAGCTGAGGAAACCATTCCATAACCATTTTCCCTGAAGAAGAATGGAGAATTAAATTTTAATAGAGAGGTTAAAAAAGGTTCATTCTGCCGAATCACAGAATCTTCAATCTTTTTCACGAATTGGCCTTCGGAATTTTGACTAAGCTTAACGTCGCTTAAAAGAACTTCTTCCAGCCAGTTTATAGAATCATTCTGGGTTACCGCGGTATTGCAGCACCAAATAGAGATAATAATAAAAAGATATAGTGTTCTGTTCATAATCTGCCGACCTTTATCCCGAAAGTCACTCGATACTAGTTGAAATTCAGGCAGGTCTCCTGGCTCACGTACTGCAATTAACCTTCCCATTCAAAATGAACAGTGGTTTGAAGAATTATTGCAGCCATCCAAAATTATGGACAAAGCTTACAGTTGCGGGAACAGCTCAGGCTTATGAAGTAAAATGATTAAGAAAGAAGAATTATAATTCAACATTCTTATCAGGATATTTAATCATTTGGAAATATATAACTCCCAAAATCACAAATAACACTTCCCCTGATTCCCTTTTAATCCACGCAGAAAAAACTACGCTGAACCAAAATTTCATTGCGAAAATAAACAAATATGTTTACCAATAATATCAAAAAGCTAAATAATCTTACTTTTGAAATCCAAATAAGCCGTTTTGAATAGAATACTTTTCATTTTACTTGCCCTTGGAGTTTTTTCCTGCAAAAACTCAGAAGATACTAAACACACTGAATTCCAGGAAGGCCAAGAGATCGATATTGAAAATGCAAGAGGTTTTTCTATTACGCGATTTGAAAATTACAGTATTTTAAAGGTAAACACCCCTTGGCCCGAAGCCGAAGATCCCTTTATTTATGTTCTTACGGAAAATGACACCGAGATACCTCCAAATTTGAAGTATGACCAAAAAGTAGAAATTCCTGTTGAAAATATTGTAGTGACCTCAACAACTCATATCCCTGCTCTTGAAGCATTGGATAAGGAAAAGACATTAGTTGGATTTCCGGGACTTAATTACATCTCTTCACAAAAAACCAGAAAGCTTATCGATGATGGACAGATCTCAGAATTAGGCCAAAATGAAAATATAAATACCGAAGTTCTTATAGATCTATCTCCAGATGTAGTAATTGGTTTTGCAATAAATGCTTCAAATAAAAGCTTGGAGACGATACAAAAAACAGGTGTTCCGGTTATCTATAATGGAGACTGGACAGAGGAAACTCCTTTAGGGAAAGCTGAATGGATCAAGTTTTTCGGGGTTTTATTCGGAAAAGAGAAGGAGGCCGAGAAAATTTTTAATGAAATTAAGGAAGACTACCTGGAAGCCAAGGAGCTGGCCAAAACCAGTGAAAATAGACCAAGTGTAATAGCCGGATCAATGTATAATGACAAATGGTATATGCCTTTTGGCAATTCCTGGCAGGCCCAGTTCATAAAGGATGCCAATGCAAATTATCTGTATTCCGAAACTGAGGGAGATGGAAGCCTTTCGCTAGCATTTGAGAGCGTTCTCGAGAAAGCTTCAGATGCCGAATACTGGATTAGTTCCGGACAATTCAGGTCATATGAACAATTGTTCAATGAATCAGATCATTACAAAAGATTTGAAGCAGTTAAAAAAAGAAATGTTTACAGTGTGAGCCTTTCCACCGGAGAAACCGGTGGAATTTTATTTTATGAACTCGGACCGCAGAGACCAGACCTTATCTTAAAAGATCTAATTTCTATATTTCATCCTTCCCTATTAAAAGATCACGAACTCATATTCTATAAACCGCTTAATTAAATGTTGAATCAGAAGAAATATGCATTTGCACTTATACTACTGTTTCTAGCGGTAATAGTTTCAGGCCTTTTAAATATCAGCATGGGATCTGTAAACATTCCCATTTCAGAAGTAACTTCTTCCTTACTGGGACTAGAAGTGGAAAAGGATACCTGGAGATATATCATTCTCAATTATCGATTACCCAAAGCGTTTACCGCTATCATAACCGGTTCCGGACTTGCGATAAGCGGACTTTTGATGCAGACTCTTTTTAGGAACCCCCTTGCAGGTCCTTACGTACTTGGTTTGAGTAGTGGTGCCAGCCTGGGAGTTGCCATAGTCTTTATGGGAGCTTCCATTTTCGGTGCAGGATTTGCCGCAGTACTCCTTTCCAAATGGAGCCTGGTTATCGCTTCGAGTCTTGGTAGTTTAATAGTACTTTTCGCAGTTATCCTTGCTTCGATTCGCCTGAGGAACACCATGGCGATATTGATCATTGGATTAATGTTCGCAAGTCTTACTGCAGCTATTGTTAGTGTTCTGGCTTATTTTAGTCCGGCATCACAGCTTCAGCAATATGTATTCTGGTCTTATGGAAGCCTCGGAAATTTAAACTGGGAAGAAGTCCTTATTCTGGGACTATTTTGGTTTGTAGGAATTCTTATTAGTATTGGAAGTATTAAAAACCTCAATTCACTGTTATTAGGAGAGCAATACGCCAGAAGTCTCGGGACAAATATCCGGAAGAACCGGTTTATGATCATTATCGCAACCAGCCTGCTCGCAGGTAGTATAACAGCTTTTGCCGGACCTATTGCTTTCGTCGGCCTTGCCGTTCCACACCTTGTAAGACAGATTATTCCATCGGCAAACCATGTTACACTGGTTCCTGCGGTTATCTTTGGAGGTGCGATCTTAATGTTGATCTGTGATATTATTGCGCAACTTCCAGGAAGTGAATTCAGTTTACCTATAAATGCCATAACTTCACTCATTGGAGCTCCGGTCGTCATTTGGTTATTAGTAAGAAAAAGAAAATTTAATTTTTAATTGAACAACCAGGAATCACATATTGTACTTAAAACCGAGAATCTAAGTATAGGATACAGAAAGAAAAAAGATGTCCAGCTGGTTGCTTCTAATATCGGGATGGAGATCAAAAAAGGAGAATTGGTTGCTGTAATTGGTGTGAACGGAGCCGGAAAATCTACTTTACTAAGAACTTTAAGCGGGATACAGGAAATAATTCAAGGAAAGGTTTTTATCTCTGAAAATGATATTTCCAAAACCGATACTTCAGAACTATCCAAAAAGATAAGTCTTGTTCTCACAGAACAAATGGTCTCAAAAAATCTTAGTGTTATGGAACTTGTCGCTCTTGGCAGGCAACCTTACACTAACTGGATAGGAAGATTGACCAACAAAGACCTTAAAAAAATAATGCATGCCATTAAACTGGTAAATATTGAAGAGATAAGAAATAAAAAATGTCATGAATTAAGCGATGGGCAGTTCCAAAAAGTGCTTATTGCTAGGGCATTAGCACAGGATACACCACTTATTATTCTTGATGAGCCCACTACTCATTTAGATCTATACCATAAGGCATACGTTCTTAAATTACTTCAGCAATTGAGTAGGGAAACCAATAAAGCTATACTTTTTGCTTCCCATGAGATCAACCTTGCTCTTCAATTATGTGACAAACTGCTTATCCTAAAAGATGAAAAAGGTCTTTTTGGAAAACCTTCTGAATTGATAAATTCTGAAGCCTTTAACGATCTTTTTCCAAATCATCTTATCCAGTTTGACAAAGAATCCTCAAGCTTTAAAATAAAATAGAAAGCAGTTCCAATTTTCTCCTGACTATCTTCTCTAAAATTCTTAAATAAGTATCTTTGGAAAAACCGCCATTTATATGAACGAATATCTTCTCATCAGTCTTATTTTTTTAATTGCCTTAGGGATCGGAATTTACATCGGAAAACTTATCTCCAGTTTAAAATCCAAAAATGAGACAGGAAGACTTGAAGAGAGAAACTCTCAATTATCCATTCAAATAGAAGAGCTTAAGTCCCAGATAACCGCCATTGTAGAAAATCATAAAATTGAATTACAACAGCTAAAAAATGAGGCTCATTCAGATATTGAAAAGGTTGAACGAGAAAGAGAAGAAATAAGAAAGGAAAAAGAAAGTATCAGTATCGAACTAACAAGAAAAATTTCTGAATTCAAAAACCTTCATGAAAAAAATGAGGAACAAAAAGCCGAGGTAGAAAAACTTCAGGAAAAGTTCACAAAGGAATTCGAGAATCTTGCCAATAAGATCCTAGACCAGAAATCGGAAAAATTTACCAGTTTAAATAAGCAAAATATCGAAAGTATCCTCGACCCTTTACAAAAGAAGATCAAAGACTTTGAAGAAAAAGTAACCAAAAGCGATTCCGATTCAATAAAAAGACACGCCGAACTAGGAGAAAAATTGAAATTCCTTAATGAGCAAAGTCTAAAGATAAGTGAGGATGCCACTAACCTGACCAAAGCCCTTAAGGGAGATACTAAAATGCAGGGGAATTGGGGAGAAATGGTACTGGAAAGAGTTCTTGAACGAAGCGGACTTCAGAAAGACAGTGAGTATTTTATACAGCAAAGTTTTAATACAGACGAAGGGAAAAGAGTAATGCCAGACGTGATCATACATCTGCCCGGAGATAAGAAAATGGTGGTTGATTCCAAGGTCTCCCTTAATGCCTACGAAAGATATATCAATGAAGGGGATGATAACGATAAATCTACTCATCTTAAAAATCACCTCATTTCGGTAAGAAACCGTGTCAATGAACTTAGCAACAAGAACTATCACTCTTTATATCAAATGGAGAGTCCGGATTTTGTTCTTTTATTTATTCCCATTGAGGCTGCTTTTGCGATTGCTTCCAATGAATATCCAGGTCTTTACAGTGATGCTTTTGAAAAGAATATCATTATCGTCACCCCAACCACGTTACTGGCAGTTCTTAAGACGATTGACAGTATGTGGCAGAATGAGAAGCAGAAACAAAATGCTATTGAAATCGCTACGCAGGCCGGTGCTCTGTACGATTCCTTTACCAATCTTACCGACGAGCTATTAAAAATTGGTAAACAGATAGGAACGGTCCAGAATTCCTACGAGGGAGCTATGAAGAAACTTACCGGTAAAGGGAACCTGATTAGAAGAGTTGAAAAACTTAAAAAACTTGGTGCGAAAGCCAGTAAACAAATAGATCAAAAACTAATAAACCGGGCAGAATTAGGAGATGAAGAGGAAGAATCAGAAAATCAAACCTTAAATCTAAGATGAAAAAGAGTGTAATATTAATTATAGCATTTTTAGCTTCCTGCATTTACAATCTTTCAGCTCAGGAAATTTATTTCCCTCCTGCTGGAGAATGGGAAGAGAAGGATGCTTCAGAATTTGATATTAATTTATCGAAAGCCGTTGAATTTGCAAAATCCAATGAGTACTCAGAATCAAGAGATCTAAGACAGGCGATTTTAAAAGGATTTCAGCAAGAACCTTATCATCAATTACTTGGCCCTACGAAAAGAAGAGGTGGCCCTGCTGGGATGATATTAAAAGATGGATATATTGTAGCCAAATGGGGTGATACAAAGCGAGTGGACATGACCTTTAGTGTTACCAAAAGCTTTTTATCTACTACTGCTTTGATCGCGAAAGACAAAAACCTTATTATAGATTTTAATGAACCTGTGATAAACTATGTCTGGGACGATACCTTTGAAGGAGAGCATAATTCTAAGATCACCTGGGAACATTTGCTTCAGCAGAATTCTGATTGGAGCGGCCAGCTGTGGGGTGGCTTTGATTGGGCAGACAGGCCCCCGCAAGATAAAGGTATAGATGAATGGCGATCAAGAGAACTGCACGAACCTGGAACTTATTTTAAATACAATGATGTTCGGGTGAATGTTCTTGCCTATTCCCTTTTGAATGTTTTTAGGATGCCATTACCAAAAGTGTTGAAAGAGAATATAATGGATCCTATCGATGCTTCACAAAGCTGGAGATGGTTTGGGTATGATAACTCTTGGACTACCATAGACGGACTTAAAATGCAGTCTGTGAGTGGCGGAGGGCATTCCGGTGGAGGAATGTTCATCAATAC
>CAYWAB010000048.1:0-17081 GCA_964456105.1 uncultured Christiangramia sp.
AAGTTCGTGACCCTTTTTGGCGGCGAACACTCTGTTTCCATCGGAAGCATCAGAGCATTTAATGAATCTTTCGAGGATCTGACCGTGGTTCAGATCGATGCCCATGCCGATCTGAGACCGGAATATGAAGGCTCCAAATGCAATCATGCCTGCGCCGTTCATGAAGCCAGCAAAACCACGAACCTTATCCAGGTGGGAATAAGGTCTATGGATATTTCTGAGCTGGAACATATGGATGAGAACCAGGTCTATTTTGCTCATGACCTTTATGAAGACTGGCAGGAAGATGCCATTGGCCAGATGACGCCAAATGTTTTTATCACTATAGATCTAGATGCCTTCGACCCGAGCATCTTACCGTCTACCGGAACTCCGGAACCGGGAGGCCTCTTCTGGTATGAAACACTGGAATTCCTCAAGACGATGTTCAAAAAGAAGAACGTAGTTGGCTTTGATATCGTAGAGCTTTGCCCCAACGAAAATGAGAAATCCTCAGATTTCCTTGCTGCAAAACTTTATTACAAGATGTTGAGCTACAAATTCAAATATCAAAATTACAACGAAGACGATGACGAAGAGTAAAGGAAGTATATCTCAATTCATAGAAAAATATTATTTACACTTTAATGCTGCTGCCTTAGTGGACGCGGCAAAGGATTACGAAAAACAGCTGGACCAGGGTTCGAAAATGCTGGTTTCACTTGCAGGAGCCATGAGTACCGCAGAGCTGGGTAAGATCTTTGCTGAAATGATTAGGCAGGACAAGGTACATATCGTTTCATGTACAGGTGCCAACCTTGAAGAGGATGTTATGAATCTTGTCGCACACTCTCATTATAAAAGAGTACCCAATTACCGGGACCTGACTCCACAGGAGGAATGGGATCTTCTGGAAAAAGGACTCAACCGTGTAACGGACACCTGTATCCCGGAGGAAGAAGCCTTCAGAAGGATTCAGGAACATATCTTTAAGATCTGGAAAGACGCTGAAGAAAAAGGAGAACGCTATTTCCCGCACGAGTTCCTTCACAAACTGCTTTTAAGCGGGGTTATGGAAGAACATTACGAAATAGATGTTAAGGATTCCTGGATGTATGCTGCAGCAGAAAAAAACCTCCCGATGGTAGTTCCCGGGTGGGAAGACAGTACCCTTGGAAATATCTTTGCTTCCTATGTGCTTAAAGGAGAATTAAAGGCCAGTACCATGAAATCTGGTATAGAATACATGACCTTCCTGGCTGACTGGTATACCGAAAATTCGAAGGATGGTATAGGATTCTTCCAGATTGGCGGAGGTATCGCAGGAGATTTCCCGATTTGTGTGGTTCCAATGCTTTACCAGGATATGGAAAGAACAGATACTCCATTCTGGAGCTATTTCTGCCAGATCTCAGATTCTACTACAAGTTATGGTTCTTATTCCGGAGCTGTGCCGAATGAAAAGATCACCTGGGGTAAGCTTGACATCGATACCCCAAAACATATTATTGAAAGTGATGCGACCATTGTCGCGCCACTGGTATTCGCATATCTCTTGGATATGTAATATTTCAAATCATCAATTAAAAAAAGCTGTTCCTCTTTATTGATGAACAGCTTTTTTAATTTTTCTATTTTTGATCTTACTATTTTGGAGCATTCTTCTAAAAACTACATCATTACTGTGTTTCAGGCTAAAATGACATTCAGGTGACACCTTTATGTCGCCCAAATTTCATTGGATACGGCCTAATTTTGTTCCAAACAAATCAAAATAATGGAAGCTCAAAATTCAATCGCCAGTAATCTGGTTTACCAAAGAAAAATAAAAGGCCTTACTCAAAAAGACCTTTCAGATAAAACTAACGTTACCGTAAGGACAATCCAACGTATCGAAAAAGGTGAAACCGAACCGCATCTCCAAACCGTAAAGTTGCTTGCTGCAGCATTAGAAATTGAAATTGACGAACTGATTCCTCTTCAGGACCCCAAAAGGGAAAATATCCAGAAAAAATGGTTACTAATGTTCCATTCTACTCCTTTTATTGGGTTCGTCCTTCCATTTTTTAATGTGTTTATTCCATTGTTCCTATGGATCCACAAAAGGGAGGACAATGAGGTTTATTATGATCATGGTCGAAAGGTGATCAATTTTCAAATAAGTCTAATAATCTATATACTCCTTATCATTATCCCTCCTTTTATTTTCGGTAGAATATTTCCCTTTTATGGTAGCGGCCAATTATTTTTTCTGCTATTAATAGGAGCTTTTCTTTTTGCAGTGATAGTGATGATCTTTAATATTTATTTGGCCCTTAAAAGTAACAAGTGCTATTACCCATTAGCAATACCATTTATTTCAAAAAAGAAAAACGGCAATTCAGGCACGAAAACAGCTGCTTTGATTATTTTCTTCCTTTTTTCTTGTGTTGGTTCAGTTAATTCTCAGAATATTGAACGAATTGACGGCTCTATGATCTCAGAGGATTCACTCACCAGTCATATAGAATACTTAATGGAAGAAGCAAGCATTCCGGGAGCAGGGGTCTCGGTTTTCAACGATAGCGAATTGGTCTATTCCAGGGTTTTTGGGCATGCTAATAATAATACTGGCAGCAAATTAAATAAAACAACTAATATTTATGGAGCCTCCCTAAGCAAGACAGTCTTTACCGTTATCGTAATGAAACTGGTAGAGGAAAACCTCATAGATCTTGATACTCCCCTGGAAAGTTATTTACCAAAAAAGATATATGAATATGAACCACAGGCCGATTGGCATGATGATTATTCAGATCTAAAAAACGACAGTCTGTACCATAAGATAACCGCAAGGATGTGCCTGGCCCATACCAGCGGATTCCCGAACTGGAGATTCTTCGAGGCAGATAAGAAACTAAGAGTTAAACATGAACCGGGCAGTAAATACCTGTATTCCGGGGAAGGAATGGTTTACCTGCAGGTGGTACTTGAGAAACTCACTGGTAAAAGACTTGAAGAACTCGCTCGGAAAATAATTTTCGATCCCCTAAAAATGAACAATTCGAGTTACCAATGGCGAACCTCATTTGAAGAAGATTATGCCTCGGGACATAATGAACTGGAACAGGCTTATGTAAAGGACATGGACAATGAGCCAAGAGCGCCGAGTACTTTAGAAACTACTTTTGAAGATTATACTAAATTTATAAGCGCGGTAATGAAGCGAAAAATCCTTACCGATTCTTCCTGGAATGAGATCTTTACTCCACAAGTCAGGATCAGGTCGTTACGACAGTTTGGGCCACTCTCTAAGCAAGAAGGTGATTTTAACGATGAAATAAAGCTTTCCTACGGTCTCGGAATGGGACTCTATAAAACACCTTATGGATGGGCTGCCACCAAAGGCGGACATGGAAGTGGTTTTGAACACGGTTCAGCACTGTTCCCGGAGAGTGGAAAAGCGATTCTTATTCTAACCAATAGTGAGAACGGGGAAAGTATCTTTAAAGAGCTTTTTGATATTGCCTTGAAGGATACCTATCTTCCCTGGGAATGGAAGAACTATATTCCTTACAATTCGAAGATCAAATCCTGATCTTACTTTTAGGTTTTTTCAACAGTTCCCATCCATAATATCCAAAAACTAAAAGGTATTCCAAAGCTATCAACCAAAGATTTTCCTTAAAATCAGGAATAGAATAGGCGAAATAGCTAACCACAACTATTCCACTCCATAATATCATATAGCGGAATCCTGTAAAAATCGATAATGCCAGTGGAGTGACAAGATACCATGGATGTACTGTAGTAGCGAGAAAAAGATAAGCGGTTATCGCAAAAAGCATATTATTGATAAGCTGCCGGGTAGTAGCATTTTTTCTAAAAAGGCTCAATGCCATAATGATGAGAATAGTGATCAGCGGCAAAACCTTTCCGGCAGTTTCAATGATATTATATCCCTTAACCTGGAATCCCACCCATCGAACCAGGTAATAGATGCTTGCATTAAATTCAAATTTACCAAACCATAATCCGATGCTCTGCGTAAATTTTTGCAGGACTTCTGATGAATAAAATGGAATAAAAGGAATTAATACGACCGCGAAAACTAAGAGATAATAACTTACGAGTTCTCTAAAACCCAGTGTACCACTTTTCTTTTCACTTTCCGATTCGTTGTTCGAATTGTTTCCTGAAAAATACCTTAAAAGTAAAGGAAGTAGCATCAGGGGCAATAATTTTACAGAAACAGATAGTCCGAACATTATGGCACTCCACATCCATTTCCTTTGATGCAGCAGGTAAAGGGACCAGACAAGAAAAAATACCATTACCCCCTCAAAATGCAGATTACCGGTAAGTTCGATTATGATAAATGGATTCAGGAAATACCAGAATATACGGTATTCACCGAGCCCCAAAGATCTCAGTAATTTCCTTCCGAAGTACAAGGTCCCAAAATCTGCCAGGATGATTATGATCCTGAAGATCAATACCGGATACAACAGATTTGTTCCTGCGAGCCAGCCTGCAAGAGCAAATATCAGCTGATTAAGGGGCGGGTAATTAGTGTAATTGCCTGCACTAAGATCTCCCATTCCTTTTAAAAGTTCCTGGGCACGGGCGATGCTGAAATCAGAATTCCCAATCAATTCTGTTGGCAGATATTCATAAGGGTTCCATCCATTAGCGATCAATCTACCATCCCAGATAAACCGGAAATAGTCCTGAGACAGTTCCGGAAATGACAGGATAAAGACCAGTCTGAATATTAGTCCGAAACAAAGCAGGATCCAGAAAGCATGTCGCTGGATCTGTATCAGTTTAAAGCTTAAAAAGAACAATCCAAGGTATAATAAAAGGAGCTTGATAAAGTCTGTTCGCTCTAGGTCGTAAGCAAACGAGAAGTAAAAAGCACAACAGCTAAGACCTAAAATTAAAGGAGTATAATAAGGTTTAATTTTTCGGAAATCCATAGCAGATCTGGTAAGCGTACTACTAAAATTGTTAAACTTCCGCTTTCAGACTTTTAAACACTACAAATCCAAAACCGGCGAAAAGCATTAGGTGAAAAAGCAGCAAGCCAAATTCATTAAGTTTAAAAGCACTGAAAATGGCAAAACCAAAATAAAGGAAAAGTAAAGCTTCGATGATCAGGTTTCCGGAAACCTTATTCTTTAAATACCTGTTACCTTTCCAGCTGTCCTTTATAGAACTGATATTGAATTTCGGGGTACGAATGAATTCAGATTTCTTTCCGAAATGTCCTTCAAGCACTGCGAGCGAATTATGAACCGAAAAGCCCATGGCTACCGAAAAGAAAGTAAAGAACATTCCAACGAAACCAAAAAAGCTCCTCCATCCTTTTCCATGAATTTTGGCATAGGCGACATAATAACAGGTAAAGAAGATTATCGTACTTATCGCAAATCCGGCCAGGACATTGAAATACCAGCTGAAATCAGGATTGTTGTTCTTGATATATAAAACAGGAACGCTCATCACTGCGAGAAGCAACACGATAAGGAACATACTGGAATTAAGAAGATGAAAGAAACCATGGAACTTGGTGCTGAACGATACTGAAGGATCTTTAAGAAGTGTCCCGTAATTCTTCCTGAAATTCTCTGCTGCCCCCTTGTTCCATCTGAACTGCTGACTCCTTGCCGCACTTATTACCACGGGTAATTCTGCAGGGGTTTCAACATCTTCAAGATATTTGAACTCCCATTTTTTCATCTGGGCACGGTAACTAAGATCCAGATCTTCCGTTAAAGTGTCTCCGCTCCAGTTTCCGGCATCGATGATACATTCTTTTCGCCAGATACCAGCGGTCCCATTAAAATTGATAAAATTACGTCCAAAGTTCCTGCCTGTCTGTTCAAGGATAAAGTGAAAATCCAGTGCAAAAGCCTGAATTTTCGTGAGTAATGAATAATCCCTGTTAAGATGCCCCCAGCGCGTCTGAACGACACCTATCCTTTCATTCTTAAAATAGGGCAGTGTTTGCATCAGCCAGTTCTCCCCCGGCATAAAATCAGAGTCAAAAACCGCTATAAATTCGCCTTTGGCGAACGATAAGCCTTCTTTTAAGGCGCCGGCTTTATATCCTGTTCTATTCTCTCTTCGGATCTGTTTAATATCGAATCCCCTGGATTTAAGATCGTTCACAATTTCCCTGGTCTTATCCACAGACCGATCGGTAGAATCATCCAGCACCTGGATCTCCATTCTGTCTTTCGGATAATTGATCTTAGCTATATTCCTTAAAAGGCGCTCCACCACATAATATTCATTATAAAGAGGAAGCTGGATCGTCACTAAAGGAAGTTGGTCTCCTTTTGAAAAATCGAATTTTTCGGCTTCGTCGCTGGATCTTACTGCTCTGAAATAATTCAGCAATAAATGAAGCTGGGAGAGGCTGTAAATAAAGATAACGAGTAACGCAAGGGTATAAATTGTTATTATCGTTAGATCTATCATTTAAAACTATATTTAAAAATCCAACCGAGGATCTTCACTCCGGCAAAGATAGCACCTTTGACAGTTCCTGAAACTTTTGAAGTACCAATACGATTTTTGTAGTGTACGGGAACCTCAACATAGCTTAGATTTTGTCGTAAAGCCTTAAGTTGCATTTCAACAGTCCAGCCATAAGTTTTATCCTGCATATCGAGTTCCAGCAATTTATCATATTTAATCGCCCTGAAAGGTCCGAGATCGGTGAATCTTGAATCGAATAAGAGTTTCATTAAAGTGGTGGCAAGCCAGTTCCCGAAGATCTGCGGGACGGTCATGGAACCCTCTTCCCTCCATTCTCTAACCCTGGCTCCAACCACAAAATCCTTATTGTCATGGGTAATGGGATCCAGTATCTTTTTCATTTCCTCGGGAAAATCTGAATAATCCCCGTCAAGAAATACTATAATATCAGGCTTTTGGGCCAGTGCTTTTATATAATCCATTCCCTTCAAACAGGCATGGCCATAACCTTTTTTAGGTTCCATTAATACTGTTGCTCCCGCTTCCCTGGCATTTTTCTCGGTATCATCTGTAGAATTATTGCTTACCACAATGACCTCATTTACAAAATCGGGAATATCCCGTATCACGTGGGAAATGGATTCGGCTTCGTTAAAGGCAGGGATAATAACTTTAATAAGTTGGGGCATGAAGTTTCAGGTTCTATCGAATATTGAGTTTGCAAATTTAGAACAAGCTTAGGATTTATTTGCTACTCTCCTTGATCATATCTATCAGATCCACATTATCACCCATAACGGCATCTTCAGACTTGATTCTGTTCTTTCTTGGGCCATTTTCAAGTTTAAGAACCCCCCTTGGACATACTGCGGAACAGATACCGCAACCCACACAACTGGATCGCACAATATTTTCGCCCTTTTGGGCATAAGCCCTTACATCAATTCCCATTTCACAATATACCGAACAGTTCCCGCAGGAGATACACTGACCCCCATTAGTGGTAATCCTAAACTTAGAGAAAAGTCGTTGTTGCATTCCTAAGACAGCTGCCATAGGACAACCAAACCGACACCATACCCTACTGCCAAAGATGGGATAAAATCCTACGCCAATCACTCCGGAGAAAGCTGCTCCTATTAGGAAACCGTACCACTGCCTTAGCTGGTAAGCGTCAAAGAAAAAGATCTTATAATTTCCGCTGAAATAATTGATCCCAATGATCGCCATTATGATCACGAAATAGGAAACCGCACCAATTTTAGCATCTTTTGCCAGCTCCTCTTTTTTAAAGATCATGATCAGGGCAAATATTAATGTTAGCAAAAGTGCACTGCCCCAGAGAAAGACATCCTTGGTTAGCCAAAAGTTTTTAGAATCGTCTCCAAGAAATGAGTAGACCACAGCGATGGTCATTACGGTAACAAAAACCAGAACACTATGGATCACCCAGCGTTCTACCTTCCAGGAAAAAAGGGATTTATCTGATAAATGCCTGTAAGGATCTCCCGCGGTTTCGGCGAGTCCTCCACAACCGCAAACCCATGAACAATACCACCTTTTACCATATTTATAAGTCAGGATCGGGGTGATCACGAAAATAGAAGCTACCCCAAATAGGAGCATGAACATTCCCAGGTTACCGGCAGATAAGAATTCCTGGATCTTATACCCCGCAAAAAGATCATAATTAAGCGGCCATATATTTTTAAAATCATAATAAGGTTTATTTAGCCTTATCAAAATTTCAGGTATTAAAAAGGCGAAACCTAACTGGAAGAACATAACAGAGAAGGTACGGATCACTTCGTAGCGATTATGACGGTATTTCAGGATGAACTTATAACCAAAAACCAGGATCGCCAGTGTATAGAGCGTTCCATAGACGAACCACTGACTGGCGGGACCTCCATTAATAAGTTTACTCAAAGGATCAAATAATGCAATGATCCCTGTATTCTGTCCGTTGGGATTTAGCCCGAGATATTGGGGGTACCAGTAGAGGATAATATAAAAAAGTGTAAGGGAGATCCCTGCAATCCAGGCCCAGAATCCACGTGCAGTCATCGATTTAAACCATACCCCGTTATTTTTAATCCCTTTATGTTTACCCAGGTAAGCGTCATTGGCAAAAATTACAGTTCCTATGGTTATAAGGCCCAAAGAAAGGCTTAGAAAAAGTGTCTTATTAGGAAAATTTACATTGAATGTTGCCAGAACAAGAATAAATAATCCTACCAGTCCTATCCCGGTAGCAAGCTTTTGTTTTCCTGAAAGTGATGCAGGAGCATCACCCGTCATTGCCATATTATGTTCTATTCTGCTCATACTTTATTTTTAGACTTCCTGGAGATTCTTTTTAAAGCTGCTGAAAATATCCTTTTCATGCCGATCATAAAATTCCGAATCAAAATTAGCTGATTTCAGATTTGACAGCACATAATTGATACTTCGCTTCTCAGATAGCCATCTATCAAAAACTTCTTGCCTCATCCTGATCCCAAATGTATTTATACCCAAAAATTCGTTGGACTCTTTATTATAGGAAATAGTGATCGCTTTGGGATCCTCTTTATGCTGCCAGGAAAAATGAGATTCATTTTCACCGGGGACGGGCCAAACCCATCCATAGGTCTGGTATTCGATATCAAAGAATTTAGCCGAATTGAACCAGTTACCCGGTTGATATGCAGTACGATCCCCGGTGACGGTTTTTGCCACTGTCTCTCCCATTATCCTCCCTGTATACCAAACTGCTTCTACCGATTTTCGTTCTCCTATCTTTTCCCTGTGCTGGACACAGTCTCCAATCGCAAACACATCAGGAATATTAGTTTCCAGATATTTATTGACCAGGATCCCTTTATCTGTTTCCAGGTCAGAATTCTTTAAAAAACCGATCTTGGGTCTTACTCCTGTACATAATCCCACGAGCTCACATTCAATTTCTTCTCCTTCGGAGGTGATTACAGCCTTGGCTCTTCCATTATTATCCGGGAGAATCTTCTCCAATTCTACGTTATGTCTAAGATCTATTCCGTGGGAGCGGATGTGTTCAGAGATCATCCTGGCCTCAGGTAATGGAAGAACATTATGCCAGAAAGCCTTTTCCCGGACCAGGAAAGTTACCTCTATATTTCTCGTGTGAAGCATTTCAGCAAGCTCAACACCTATAAGACCACCCCCAACGACTACCGCTTTTTTGGTATATTTTGTATTCTCCTCGAGTAACTCAAGATCCTGTTTACTAACCAGACCCTGAACTCCGTCAAGATCTTCACCTTCCCAGCCAAATTTGTTATAATCCGATCCTGTCGCCAGGATCAACTTATCATAGGTCATGGTTTCTCTATCGGCAAAATCCAGCCTTTTTTCCTTAAAATCGATATTCTCTACCCAGCCGTTTTTGAGTTCGATACGGTTCTTCTCCCAGAACCAGTCTTCATAAGGTTTAAGATGTTTCCATTTCATATGCCCCATATAAACATACATCAGGGCGGTACGGGAGTAGAAATAATCAGATTCGGCAGAAATTACAGTAATCTTATTATCAGACTTTTTCCTGATATGTCTTGCGGCTGTGATACCGGAAATACCGTTTCCAATAATAATGATATGCTCCATTAATTTTTCATAATTTGCTGATGAGAAACAGCAACATCTGCTGCCAAGTAAAGTAAGAGTAAAATAGGCAGAATCCCAAGAGCCTCGTGCAATTAATAAATCTTAGACAAGCTTGAGAACATCCACTTTCATACTGATAAAATTTATCCTGGTCTTTTCGGCGGCACTAATCTCATGTCAGGCTGAAATACCTTCAAGAAAGATCAACGGGCTTAGCCTGGTTGCTTCAAGGGATAGTCTTAAAATGGAACATTTAGAAAAATTAAGTTCTATTAATGCCAATTCCGTTGCTCTTATGCCCTTTGGATTTATAAGCAACATGAAAGAACCTAAAATTTATTTTAACCAGGAAAGACAATGGTTCGGAGAACGAAAGGATGGGATAGAACTTGCCATTTCGCTGCTTCAGGAAAAGGGTTTCAAGATAATGCTGAAACCTCAGCTCTGGATAAGGAATGGAGAATTTACCGGAGATCTTATGTTTACTTCAGAATCTGATTGGAAAAAGTTCGAGAAATCCTACCAGGATTATATCCTTCTATATGCATCCATTGCAAGTAAATACGATTTGGAAATGTTTTGTATAGGTACCGAACTATTCAATTTCGTGGAACAAAGACCTCAATTCTGGAAAAACCTGATCGCAGAGATAAGGAAAAATTATAATGGAAAGCTGGTCTATGCAGAGAACTGGGACAAGGTAGACAAAACGAATATCTGGAAAGAACTGGATTATATTGGGGTGGATGCCTATTTCCCATTAAGCAAAGAAATTGCGCCGAACCTAGAAGAAATAAGGGAAGGTTGGATAGATCATAAAGACCTGTTGAAAGAGCTATCCTCAGAATACAAAATACCGGTACTTTTTACCGAATACGGTTATCGCAATGTGGATTACGCATTAAAAGAGCCCTGGAATTCAGACCGGGAAATTAAAAGTATCAATCATAATCTACAGGCCAGGGCACTTGCCGCGATCTATGAAGAATTCTGGACCGAAAACTGGTTCGCGGGAGGTTTCTTGTGGAAGTGGCATCAGCGATTGGACTCCGGTGGTTTGGGAAATAATCGTTTCACACCCCAAAATAAACCTGCGGAAAATGTAGTAAGGGATTATTATAAGAGATTCAGAAATTGACTCGCCGGTGATAGTGGGTATAAAGTTCCTGTGCCGAAGCTCCCATCCTTCTTTTCCAGTGTATTTCGGCAAACAGAAGCTGGGTATTCCAGATACCCAATTTCTCATATAGGCGAGCTGAAGTTGTAAGACAATTTTTTATGACAGTAAATTCTTTTCTGGAGTAAAGTCGTTTTATAATCTCGTTATCCTCATAAACCCTGAAGCTTTCGTTGAAGCCGTCCATGCTCTCAAAAAGTTGCTTTTCAATAAACAGGGATTGATCTCCACCTCTGCAAGAGATATGATTTATTCGTGTAAACCATCCCATCAGGTTTAGCCACCAGTGATCCTTATCAAACTTCATCCGGAAACACCCGGCCTTATTCCCTTTTTTTATCTCCTGGACGATGAGCCTGTCAAAACCATCAGGCGGAAAACTGTCAGCATGGAGAAAATAGAGAGTTTCAGCCCTAGCAATCCTGGCACCCGTATTCATTTGAATCGCTCTGCCTTTATCAGAACCTATTGAAATGATAGGATTGTTTTCCGGAATAACAGACAGGGTAGCGTCTGTACTTCCACCGTCAACAATAATGATCTCAGTAATCAACCCGGAAGATGCATTCTCTAGATATTTTAAGAGGCCCGGAAGTCTCTTTTCTTCATTGAATACCGGGATGATTATACTGATCATATCAGGATTAATTTACCTCGTTAAGATCCCAGTTATATTCCTTAAAAGTGATTTTAGCGCCAGGATTTATCTTGGTTTCCGAATACTGATTAATATAATCTATTAAATTCTTGGAGTTTTCGTTGAAATCGCCCTTATACCAGTCGAAAATGGCAGAAAGCCTCGCTGAATCTGCATTGATCTCATTTTTTCCTGAATTAATGAATTCTGAGGTTGCTCTTTCAAGTTGATCCTCGATTTCATCTGCCGTATAAGCGAAATTCATAAGTTTGGGACAGGAAATAGAGGCACAGTTAATAGCAAAATGTATTCGTGGTTCATTCATCTTTCTTAGAATACTATTTTCCAAACCTCCCAAAGAGATCTCTGTATCTCCAACTTTTATAAATTCGCTGGTCCAGGGTGCACTAATTTCCTTAATACTTTTTACAGGATAATTCCTGAGAATTAGATCTACGGTATAGGCATTATAAAGATTGATGTAATAAGCGAGTAATTCTGCAGTAGACCAGGATTCATTAGGATCCTGATTGGAGAGCATTTTCAAATACCTATCCAATTTTTCCCGGTCCTTTTTGAAACCCTTGTAATTCACCATCCCATTTTCATCCACATGTTTTTGAAGAAGATCGTTCCATGCACTATGATCCACCTGGATTGCAGAGTCCTCCTTTGAAGAAAATTCTCCATGGGCATCAGGGGTAGGCAAGCCTTTACTATTAAAACCTGCACTAGAAATAAGATTGCAGGAGGCAAATACAAAAGCCCCTGTAAAAAGGATAAGCATACTTAAAAAAAACTTCTTCATACTTTTTCTTTTTTAGCAGCACCCGCCACCATCGTAATGCCAGGTGGACTCACTGATGAAAATATCATCCCGTTCCAAAGAGGCCAGAGCACCTGCAGTCTTATCACAAACTGCCAGTGGCTGATTCCTTAAAAGGATATGGCCCTTCCCATCATCAAAATGATCTTCATTGCCATAATAGATCGCGGCCTTACCAGTAAAAATGCAGGGACCATCTTCAGGCATTGGATCCTTAATTGCGGCTACTTCAATCGATTCTATATAAATGAGTTCATCGGTAGGATAATTTTTAGGATCAAGAATACGGTAAGGTTTACGCGCCCTGATCTCGATTGTTCCAAAACCGACATCGGTTAAGGCTTTTACGTAATCTTTAATAGAAAGGCTTCCGCTTAGACAAAGGGCTCGTAACCTTTCATCGTTTCTAAGTTCCTCGTTCATTTCCTGTTCACAGGTAGGATCGCTCATAACCAATCTTCCGTGCGGCTTTAAAACCCGGTACATTTCTTTTAAGGCTTTGGTCAATTCCTCTGTCTTAAAGATATTGAACAGGCAATTCTGAGCAGCTACATCTATACTGTTATCTTCTACCGGCAGATCTGTTGCATCCCCTTTCTTCAGGTCCACGAACTCTGATCTGAACCAGGGATTTAATTCTTCGGCTTCTTTAAAGTTCTTCCTGGAAGCCTCAAGCATTTCATCTACAACATCTACTCCTACCACACCGGATTTCTGCCTTGAAAAATAAGCGAACTGTAGGAGCTCCATGCCCCCACCTACTCCAACATAAAGTGTCTTTGGATTATTGGTAAGATCCCTTGCATGAACAGTGGTACCGCACCCATAATTCATTTCCTGCATGATCCTGGGGATCTTTAATCCCGGCAGTTCCCAGATAGGATTAGTGGTACAGCACAATCCCACATCTGGTGTTAATGCCGCTTCCCTGTAGACATCCTTTGTAGTATCTAAATAGCTCATAGTTTACTTATAATTTCTTTATTAGGTCTTCAAATAACCGGACCATATTTGGTTCAGCCTTCGCTGCCATTGCGAGTATATCCTGAATATCAACTTTCTCCAGATTATCAGGATCACCCTGGTCTGTGATCACCGATATTGCCGAAACAGGAATATTCAAATGATTGGCCACTATTACCTCCGGAACTGTGCTCATACCAACTGCATCAGCACCAATGATCTTAAGGTACCGGTATTCTGCACGTGTTTCCAGTTGGGGACCCAGTACAGATGCATAAACTCCTTTATGAAGTGTTATATTATTTTCTTTGGCAGATTCTTCGAAAAGACGGTTCATTTGGGAATCGTAAGGTTCGCTCATATCCACAAATCGCTCTCCCAGGCGTTCAACACCATGAAATGCCAAAGGAGAACCTCCCAGCAGATTAATGTGATCGTCTATCAGCATAAGTTCTCCTTTCTTAAAATCTAGGTTAATTGCACCCGAAGCATTGGATACCAAAAGTTTTTCGATACCAAGCCTTTTCATAACTCTTACAGGATAGGTAATATCAAACAGGCTATATCCTTCATATAAATGAAATCTTCCCTGCATTACCACCACCTTTTTTCCCGCAAAGGTTCCAAATATGAGTCTGCCTTTGTGAAATTCGACGGTAGCGGTCGGGAAATACGGGATATGGTTATAACTTACCTCAACCTCGATCTCAATATCCTCCAAAAGCTTACCCAGCCCTGTTCCCAGGATTATACCAATATCGGGCTTACCAAAGCCCCTTCCTTTTAAAAATTCTACAGATTCATCAATTCTGTCGGTCATATTTTATAAAATTTTGAAAGTCCGGATGATCTTTTATATCCTCCAGTACATCTATATCATTTTGGGTTTCTAATATTTTGACTGTAGCTCCTTCCAGGTCTTTTAAAGTGTCATTAAATACCGAAGAGGTGCTCCACTGCTTATTTTTAAAGATCTCCGAATTTAAGGATTTCATCCCTAACAAGTAATATCCTCCATCTTGTGCCGGGCCTATTACATAATCATGATCATCCAGAGCAATAAATGCCGATTCCAAATCTTTTGTCTCAAGCTCAAAAAGGTCGGTCCCGATGATCACAATTTTATCAAATCCTTCTGCAAATCCTTGGGCAAAAGCATTTTCCATACGTTCTCCCAGATCTTTCCCGCTTTGAAGTTTTTTAGTAAAGCTTTTACCGGACCACAGATCTTTCTCTGGAATCTCCTCTGAATAATATACCTGCCTTGTTACCTCTAACGGAGTAGTAACTTCTTTACTGTACCTTAAAAGGATCTCATAGATCTTCAGGGCATTTTCCGCACCAATATCCTTGGCAAGTCTTGTCTTTACCTTTCCTTCGACCGGGTTCTTAGTGAATATAATGAGAAGATTATTACTGTTCATTTAGAAAACCTGTTGTGCGTTTTTAAGCCATTTAGACCAGGACTCCGAATATGCATGAACCTTTTCGGTTTCCTGATCCTTCATATCCACTACTTCATATCCTTTACCCTTCCAGTAAAATATTCCTCCATATAGGTTGAATACCTCACTGAAACCAGCATCCTTTAATTCTTTACCTATCTTTTCAGACCTGATACCCAGGGAACAGTAAACGACTATTTTTGTATCTCTGGGATAATCATCAACTCTAGAAATATCAAAATCATTATAGCCGACAAAAACCGCATTCCTTATGTGGCTAACACGGTATTCCTCAGGTTCTCGGGCATCCAGTACCAACACTTTATCATTCAGTTGATTCATTCTTAACTCCTCCACTGAAATGTAAGGCACATTTCCGGAATTATATCTGCCCAATAAGTTTTCTAGGGATTCCTGGCCATTTGCCTGGACAAATAGAAATATTGAAAAAAGAAGAAGCTTGAATCTCATTAATTGAAGTTAAGCAACACTGCCCTGGCAACTACTGCCGGCTCCTGCAGTACAACCATAACAATGCTGTGAGATGATGATTTCCCGGTCATTTAGCAGATCCTCGTTGTATTCGCTTATATGTTTTACTTTGCTATTCACTTTAAGATCCAGCATCTGATTGAAATCGCAATCATAAAGCCAGCCATCCCAGCTAATGGATATGGTATTGGTACACATTACATTTTCTACTGCAGAAGGATTATAAGCATCTACAAGAGCATACATATAATCTTCATAATTCTCTGAAGCGATCAGATATTCCAGGAATCGGCTTATTGGCAGGTTAGTGATCGCAAAAAGATTATTAAAATCTATATTAAAGTCTTCCTTTAGGGCTTTTTTAAAATCGCTTTCCATCGCCTGTTGATTAGTTGGCAGAAATGCTCCTGAAGGGTTGTAAACCAGGTCCAGTTTAAGACCTGACCCTTCTTGTGCGTAACCAACCTCATTTAGCATTTGAAGTGCTTTTATGGACTTATCAAAAACTCCGCTGCCCCGCTGTTTGTCGGTCTTCTCTCTTTTATAAAAGGGAAGTGAAGAAACAATATGAACATTGTGTTTTTTGAAAAATTCCGGTAGATCATGATATTTCTTATTGGCCAGAATGATGGTAAGATTAGATCGCACTATAAAATCATTGATGCCGGCTTTGGATGCTTCCTCTACGAACCATCTGAAATTTGGATTCATCTCAGGTGCACCGCCAGTAAGATCAAGGGTATGCGCTCCTGTATTTTTAATGACCTCAAGACATTGTTTCATTGACTCTAAAGTCATGATCTCCTTTCGGTCGGGGCCTGCGTCTACATGACAGTGAGAGCAAACCTGGTTACACATATAACCCAGATTGATCTGTAATATTTCAAGTTTTTTAGGCTTTAATGGGAATTTACCTGATTCGGCGATCTTCGCTTTAAAAGTTGGCAGTTCACCATCTTTAAAAATTCCATTACCTAAAAACTCAAGTTGATTTGCAGGACTGGAAAGATCATCTTTTCTAGCCTTAAGCGATTTAACTGGCATATAGAAATTTAATTGTGTTATGTAGTTAGTTCTTAAAAGCTGAACTAACTTACATACTAAGCTTTTTGTATTTATTCATCATTTGTACGCCGTGTACAAGCGTAGCACCACTTTCTATCGCGGCGCCTGCATGGACTGCCTCCATCATTTCTTCTTTAGTGATACCGCGTTGCAGGCCATCTTTAGTGTAGGCATCAATGCAATAGGGACATTTAACTACATGTGATACCGCAAGGGCGATCAGGGATTTTTCACGGGCAGATAAGGCTCCTTCTTCGAAGACCTTTCCATAATAATCGAAAAACTTCTTCCCAAGTTCCTCACTCCACTCGGTTATTTCACCGAATTTCCTTAAATCGGCAGGATCGTAATAATTCTTAGACATAGGATTTTAATTATGCTTTATGCATTTTAATATTTTCAAATAAT
>CAYWAB010000049.1:0-5837 GCA_964456105.1 uncultured Christiangramia sp.
ATCTGAAGGGGAATTTTAAATAACTAAATGCTAAGATAATATTTTAACTAACACAAAAACAGGGGATTAACCCCCTGTTTATTAACGAATCGAATGCAAAATTATTTAATGAACTGTACCTGATAGGTTTTATTATTTAAAATGACATTCAAAATATACACCCCTTCTACCCAATAAGAATGGTCTACCGCAAAAACAAGATGATCTGTACCTGCCATTATTTCAAAGCTTTCTGAGATCATTAAATTTCCGCCGGAATTATAAACTGAGACAGAGATGACAGACTTATTCTCTATAGGTGTAAAATAAAGGCCTATCCCCTCTTCCGAAATGGGATTAGGAGCAACAATTAGGTCTTGATCCATAGTCATTGTTGCAACACCAGTACATTCAATACCAGAGGCATTAAGGCTAGTACTAACTTCAAGCCCGTCATTATTTGGCCAATACACAACGATCTGGGTTTTACCTTTATCAACCACGCCACTATTAAATTGTATTGTTCCTCCGGCTGTCAAGATAAAAGTACCGGCTGAATCTCCGGTAGAAGAATTCTTTCTTAATTCCCATCTTCCCTCTACCTTACAGCTACCTGTATTTGTAATTTCCCAGGTAACATAAGTATTTGTGGAACAGATTTCTGAAACTAATAAATTATCACTTCCGATACAAGAAGTAACAGGACCATCTGTACCATCACAATTCTGGTCTTTACCATCCACAGTATCATCAATGGCGCCGGGGAAAATGGTGTTATCTGTATCCACGCAATCCTTATTATCTATTACATATCCCGGAGGCAGAGTACAGGCTTCCTGCAAGATCTCAGGATTTCCGTAGCCATCGCCGTCATTATCCAGGTACCAGGTTTTTAGTTCTCCAATTTTAGGATCGGTGTCATCACAGTCATTGGCATTAGAGACATAGCCCTCAGGAGCAGAACATGATTCTAAGGTATTTGCTGGATTACCAAATCCGTCAGCGTCGATATCTGCATACCAGGTTTGGGGTGTACAACTTCCTGTTACTGTTAAACTGACCTCATCGCTGAATTCTGAAGTATTTCCTTCTGAATCTGTTGCCGTTGCTACGATCAGATCTCCATTAATTAATTCAATTCCTGGTATTATATTAACTAAAGCAGTTCTTTTATTTTTACCCTTTAAGGAAATAAATTCGTCCACAATGAAGGATCCAATATAAGTTTGACCCTGTGAATTCCCATCACTCAGATAAAATTCCAATTCTATAGGATAAGAAGAATAATCAGGTTCTGAATCCAAAATAAACTTTATTTCCATCAAATTACCATCATAGGATGACTCAGAAATTTCTGGGTGATTTTGAAGGTTATTGGGTCCAGAATCAGAATCTCCCCGGTCATTTCTAGTCTGACGATCAGAATTCAGATCTATACCAAATGTATTATTGAACATTTTATTCCAGGAGATTTTATTTCTGATCGCATTATTTGTCAGAATAGCAATTCCTGAAGGATTGTTAGCAATAATATTTCCGTCTTCACCGTTTAGACCTCCAACTAAATTTTCCTGGCCGGTTATCCTAATTCCCACTTCTCCGTTGGGTATCGAATTTCCATTTCCATTAATTCCTACACGATTATTCTGAATTTTATTAAAGGAGCCTCCAACAGAAATACCATACCTTGAATTTCCACCAATAAAATTTCCAGAATCTAATTGGCTACTTCCAATGCGGTTATTATTTCCGTTCACAGAAATTCCATATCCATTAGGAATAGCAACATTTCCTGAACTATTTAGCCCTATAATATTAGAATTGAACTCATTATTTTCACCAGTTATATAAACTCCGGTTCCTAGGCTTCCTGAAATGAGGTTACCTTCGCCGGGGATCCCTATCCTATTATTGTTTCCGGTCACCTGAATTCCATCATGATTTGGAATGGCCTGATCTCCCGAATAATCGGTTCCTATCTTATTATTAATTACTAAACTTCCATCATCCAAAATATACAAACCAATTGAGTTTCCCGAAATAAGATTTCCGTCATAAGTATTTTTTCCCCTTCCGGTTAATCCTACATAATTAGCTACTTGAGTGGTGCCAGTTACATTTGTTCCAATATAATTCCCTTGGATTAGGTTGTCTGAACTGGTAGAACCTAATTCAACTCCGTTTCTACTGTTTCCAGAAATAATATTTCTTTGGTTTGGTTCCAAACCTCCTATAAGATTGTGTTTTCCCGTTATTACTATTCCAAATACATTGTCAAAAGAGGACTCACCATCTGGTCCCACACCTAAATAATTAGCCTGAATTTTATTGTTATCCGAATACCTTATATAAATCCCAAAGCCATTTTGATTATTTAAAACTCCAAATCTCCCTATTACGAATCCAACAATAGAACTGTTGGAAGAATTAATTCCCTCTAGTTTAAAGGCGTGTGAATTTCCGGCATTCGAAGAAATATTCTCACCAGAAATAACAATCTGGGGGGTTTCAAAAGAATATCCAGGTTGTGAAGTACCGTCAATATTCAGCGGGAACTTTATAACCGGCAAACTCTTTTCTAACATTATAGTAAATGGACCTTCACCAGGAATATTAAATAGAATTTCATCTGGCATATTAGTAGAATTTGCATTTTCAATGGCTGCTCGAAGGGAACAATTGCCATTTATATCTGCACATACTTTATCAAAAATATCCTCGTCCGGTGTATCATCTAAAGTATTGACCAAGAAACTCTGACTTTCTGTTAAGGCAATCTCAAAAATGTTACTTCTTACAACCGGTAATCCATCTATGGAAGCTTCCAGAACATAATTACCGATGTTATCGATGCTAAGGTTATCAAAAATTGCAATCCCATCTAATGCGTTCTGAAACTTGCTACCATTAAGGATTACTTCATTCAGATTTACGTCAAGAAGTCTTAAAGAAACCTTGGCTGATGAATTACTCAGATCACCATTCACATCCAGTATTTTAACAGTAACTGGAGCTAATGTCCTGCTGGGATCGCTATTCTGAATTGGGTCATTAAAAACTAATTGACTTAATGCCGGTTTCGTGGTGGCCAGAATTGAAGAAGAAAATTCAGAAGAATTAGTTCCACATTTACTTGCGACCTGAATTTCATATTCTGTTGAAGGACTTATTTCAGCTATTTTGAATGAATCCGAAAATATTTCTTCTATGGTATTCCAAGTATTTGTTCCTGATGGTCGGTACCGGAGATTATACTCGTTTATACCTTCAACATTATCCCAGGTCACTATAATACTATTACTTTGTACATTATCAACTGAAAGATTCATTGGAGTTTCCACTACCGTGCAATCACCTGGAGCCAGTACATTAATTGAATAATCTTCTACTTCTCCGTAATCAGCAATCCCGCATGGACCTAATTCACTCCCACTGGAAAAATCTTGCACACGAATCCGAACTCTTTTAATTCCTGTTTCAACCGAAGTAGGAACTAAAAAACTACCGGAATATTCTGAAAGGTTTTCATTGGACTGGAAGACTAGCTCATTGTTTTCGTCAAATGACAAATCATTATTCCAATCTACCCAAATAGATAATTCTTTTGAATCTCCTGAACCGTCAGTACTGATTTTAAAAGTCTTTTCTTCGTCTGGATAAACACATGACGTCAAAATAGAAAAGTCAGAATAATCTGCTGCATCAGAGGCATTATCTATTTGTCCTAGTTCCACTCTGGAAAGGCTAGCAATATACTTGTTGCTTCCAGATGCCATACAATACTTTAGATTTGTGGAATAAGTGGCCACAAGAAATTTTGTATAATTCAGAGTTCTGAAATTGTCACCATCTTTAATATCTCCCATTGAGGAACCCTGATAAATTTTATGCGGATTTGAGAAATATGGAATTTCCAAGGCGCTAATCCCGTCATCATAAAAATTTCCTCCATAATACGTCATTACAGTACAATACATAACTCCATCTTCTCCCTGCCATCTCCATCCATTACTCCAGGTATTTTCTGGCCAGTTATCCCATTCGTAGGGCCCTGGTTGGACGCTTTGGTATTTACTATGCATTGCTCCAAGGTTATGTCCTAGCTCATGTGCGAAAGTCTCACTATTTACAGCACTATAAATACTTGTAAGGGAAAATGGGCTTGAAGCATCTCCAAATTTATCTTTAAGTCCATAGGCCATACCTCCAACATTTGCATTACGTGTAAAAATAGCAACCATAACTGCACCAGTATTTTTCCGAACGTCGTGCAAGTCATCCATAACTCCATCATTGTCAAAGGTCAGGGCTTCCAGATGTTCTAGAGAATTTCCTGATGAATCTGAATAATTTGCAGGTCCAGAATAAACAAGATTCAAATTTATTCCAAGTTCACTGTTGGCGAATACAGTATTAGCTCTAGCTAACGCAGTAGATATACTGGTTTCAATTCCTCCGTTCCCATCAGCCCAAGTTTTTGCTTCATCTGAGTAAACCACCATTATATCAATATTGACCGTAGCATTTTCGCCATCTGGATTTGCACAATAATTGTTTAGAGGAGAAGAACTATTAAAAAAATTGGTCTCATGATTCTCTAATGGTTCTTGAAATAATTTAGAGGAGGAACCAGATTTTTTCTTGTTTGACTTATTAAGAATATCACAACCGGAATTCTCCTTTAATTCAAGGGGATCCAGTTGGAGCAAATAATTCAACTTATTTTCATTATATCTAGTTGAATAGAATTCATTTTTTTCCGGTACCGAAATATGAAGGCTGGTCGTATTTTTAGATAGACTTAGATATCCAAATGCAAAATTGAACTCTTCAAGCTTTAACACCACGGTAGTTACACCATTTATGTCGGTGGTTTTTTTCTGAACAATCGAAGAGAATCTTTTATCCAAAAAAAGTTCTAGATCGATTCTTTGGCCTTTACTGAATGAATTTGCACTTTTTAATCCAGAATTCAACTTAAACGGCCTTGCCCTTAAAGTGTTTTTGAAAAATGAATCTTCATTAAGTTTATTCTCAGAAACTTCCGGAAGGTTTTTGATACCATTCTCATTAATATTAAGGTTTTGCCCGAAAGCTGCAACTCCAAACAGCAGGAAGAAAATTAAAAATGAGGTTCGGGTTGATGTTACCGGATTGTAAAACTTTCCCATAATAATCGGTTTTGGCTGGTTAATAAAAAACTAGTACTGACTTTGTAGGGAAAGCGAGAATACTCTAAAATAATATATCAGTCAAAAAACAGAAAGGGGGAAAACCCCCTTATTTGTCTGAATATCAATATGGAAGATATTAGCTTTTTGATTTTTATTGAAAGTTTAGGGTTCCAATAAGCATTAAATAGAATCAATGATGTTTATTACTGTATATCGTAATCTATTGCAGGCTAAAAATTTAGTTTAAGATTTAACTTGACTAATACAACCGAAGTTTAAGAGGAAAAGATCTTTCAATTACTTTGATTTTTCCAAAACAGTGTGGTCTATATAATCATAAAGGGGAATAATCCCCTTTTCCAATCATTTTAATAAGCATACATTAGTATTTATAATTACCAAAATCTTCCCCCGGTGATTCGATCCTTATGTTCCTGAGTTTATTGAAAGGAAAATTTTCAAAAGTTATAACATAAATATAAAATCAGGTATCTATCAACCTGAATCGAAGGACAATTTCATCATCATCATCATCAAGTCCTCAACCTAAAGAATGAATGATAGGAGAAAGTTTACAAAAAGTAAATTCTTTTAGGCTATAGCAATCAAGGTGAAAATCTGGAATATTAAAAGATCATTCAGAGAAAGCTCAAACGGGGGAAATCATTCATCAATCAATATTGC
>CAYWAB010000049.1:5937-16801 GCA_964456105.1 uncultured Christiangramia sp.
GGGATCATTTTTTATGTCTTCCTATTTCGAATCAAGAATTTAAAATGTTCGTATCTTCAGCCTCGTTCGAAAATGCTCCAAATGAGGAATAAAATATACCATAATATCGGCATTCTTGCTTTAAGCGTAATTGTAGGATGCTCAGATAATCCTGAGAATAAAAAAAACACCGAATCGATGAATAATCCGTTACTGGAAGAATGGGAAGGCCCTTATGAAGGCGTTCCTGCTTTCGATGAAATGAAAGTAGCACATATTAAGCCGGCTATTCTAAAAGCCATGGAATTGCATCTTGAACAAATAGACGCAATTGCTAATCAGAAGGAACCGGCAACTTTCGAAAACATCATAGTACCTATGGAAATGTCGGGAAAACCCCTGGAAAGAGCTTTTGTTTACTACGGAATTTTCAGCAGTAATATTTCGAATCCTGATTTCAGGGAAGTACAAAAGGAACTTGCTCCTAAAATTTCAGAATATAGATCTAAAATAAGTCAAAACGAGGAACTTTTTAAAAGAATAAAAACGGTTTACGAAAAATCACAAACCAATCCTCTACCGCCTTCTAAGCAAAGAGTGATTGATCTGGTTTACGAAGAATTTGAAATGCAGGGTGCTAATCTAAGCGAGGAAGATAAAAAGCGATATGCTGAAATTAATAAAGAACTATCTGCGCTTTACACTCAATTCTCTAATAATGTTCTGGCAGATGAGGAAAATTATGTGATCTACCTTGAAGAGGATCAACTAGGCGGGCTTCCAGAATCCTTTATTAAATCTGCTGCCAAAGCTGCTGCCGACAGAGGTCAAGGCGGCAAATATGCGATTACCAATACTAGGTCTTCTATGGATCCATTTCTTACCTATTCTACAGAAAGGGACCTGAGAGAAAAGGTTTGGAAGAATTATTATTCAAGAGGGGATAATAAAGACCAATTTGATAATAATGAGATCATTGCAGAAATTTTAAAATTGAGAGACCAAAGAGTAGAATTACTAGGCTATGATAATTATGCACAATGGCGATTACAGAACAGAATGGCAAAGACTCCTGAGAATGCCATGGATCTCATGATGAAAGTCTGGCCTGCTGCGCTTGCTACCGTAGAGCAGGAAGTGAAGGACATGCAAAAAATAGCTGATGAAGAAGGAGAAAACATTAGCATAAAACCTTGGGATTACAGATTCTATGCTGAAAAGGTAAGAAAGCAAAAATTTGATCTTGATAGTGAAGAGGTAAAGCAGTACCTGGAACTGGGAAATCTTACTCAGGCCTTGTTTTTTACGGCCGGTGAGTTATTCAATTATGATTTTTCTCCCGTTGAAGAAGGAAGAGTCCCTGTATTTCACGAAGATGTGAAGGTTTGGGAGGTTACCGACAGGGATTCCGGTAAGGTCATCGGTTTATGGTATCTGGATCCTTTTGCTAGACAGGGCAAAAGATCAGGAGCCTGGGCTACGTCGTACAGGGGATATTCTAAACTGGAAGCAGACAAACCGGTACTTGCGTCCAATAATTCAAATTTTATTGAACCCGGACCCGAAGAGCCCGTACTGGTTTCATGGGATGATGCGGAAACATTCTTTCATGAATTCGGGCACGCACTGCATTACTTATCTTCGAATGTAGAATACCCAACTTTAAACAGCGGAGTTCGTGATTATACTGAGTTTCAATCCCAATTACTGGAAAGATGGTTATATACAGATAAAGTGATTAATCAGTTCTTAAGACATCATGAAACAGGTGAAGTGATTCCACAGGAATTAGTGGATAAGATCAAAAAGGCTTCAACATTTAACCAGGGCTTCGCCACTACGGAATTTTTAGCATCGGCGATAATGGATATGAAATATCATACAACTGATCCCAAGAAAATAGATCCTGTGAATTTTGAAAAGGAAACTCTAGAAGAACTCAATATGCCAGAAGAAATCGTTATGCGTCACAGGACTCCACATTTTGGTCATATTTTTTCAGGAGAAGGATATGCTGCCGGTTATTACGGTTATCTATGGGCTGATGTGCTAACTTCTGATGCTGCTGAAGCCTTTGCAAAAGCCCCTGGAGGCTTCTATGACAAGGATGTTGCCAATAAACTTGTAGAATATCTCTTCGCCCCAAGGAACTCTATGGATCCTGCAGAGGCCTATCGTTTGTTCAAAGGACGGGATGCGGAAATTGATGCTCTTATGCGCGATAGGGGCTTTCCGGTAACCAAAAAAAATTAAAATCTTAAAATTATATCATGAGAAAAGCAATAATCCTCTTCATTCTATTTTTGATCTTCTCACCAAGTTGTTTTTCACAAAAAAATATTGAAGGACCATTTCCACACCTGATCATTCGTGGAGTTACCCTGATCAATGGGAACAATGCTCCACCAATGGGTCCGGTTGATATTACAGTAGAAAATGATAAAATCACGGGAATTTACAATGTAGGTTATCCCGGGGTGGAGATAGATGAGACAAAACGACCAAAATTAAAGGAAGGCGGAAAGGAGATAGATGCTTCGGGGATGTATCTATTACCAGGATTTATCGATATGCATGCACATATAGGTGGGGAAGCCCAGGGTGCCTCTCCGGAATATGTTTTTAAGCTATGGATGGCGCATGGAGTAACTACTGTCAGAGAAGTCGGAGGCCCAGGAATCGAATGGACAAAAGAGCTAAAGAAGAAGATCAAATCACAAGAAATAGCTGGTCCCAGAATAATAAGTTATTCGGTATTCGGATCAGGAAAAAAAGAACCAATCAGCAGTGTTGAGGAGGCCAGGGAATGGGTAAGACAAAATGCTGAAAAGGGTGCGGACGGTATCAAATTCTTTGGAGCTTCCCCGGAGATCATGAAAGCAGCACTTGAAGAGAATGCAAAATTAGGAAAAGGCTCTGCCATGCACCATGCCCAGCTTAGCGTAGGCAGATGGAACGTAATGAACTCTGCCAGGGCAGGATTAACCTCTATGGAGCACTGGTACGGACTTCCTGAAGCACTTTTTCACGACAGGACCGTCCAGCACTATCCATTAGATTATAATTATCAGAACGAACAACATCGATTTGCCGAAGCTGGAAAATTGTGGTCACAAGCTGCCGGCCCCGGGACAGAACACTGGAACAAAACAATGGATACCTTGCTCGCGCTGGATTTCACCTTAGATCCAACCTTCAATATCTACGAGGCAAGCAGGGACCTTATGAGAGCCAGAAGAGCAGAATGGCATGAAACCTATACCCTGCCTTCCCTGTGGAGATTCTATCAACCTAGTAAGATCTCGCACGGGTCTTACTGGCATTACTGGGGTACTGAAGAAGAAGTAGCGTGGAAAAAGAATTTCGATCTATGGATGCGGTTCGTGAATGAATATAAGAACCGTGGTGGAAGGGTTACTACAGGTTCCGATTCCGGATTTATATTCCAGTTATATGGTTTTGCATATATAAGAGAAATGGAACTACTTAGAGAAGCAGGATTTCATCCGCTGGAGGTCGTAAGAGCGGCCACACTGAATGGAGCCGAAGCTTTGGGTATGGAAGATGAATTGGGTACTGTAGAGGTTGGAAAAAAGGCCGACTTCGTAATTGTACCTGAAAATCCACTTAAGAATTTCAAGGTGCTTTACGGGACCGGTGCCATAAAACTGACGGAAGATAATGAAGTGGTGCGTGTAGGTGGGGTTAAATATACTATTAAGGATGGTATAATCTATGATGCCAAAGCATTACTCAACGAAGTAGAAGAAATGGTTAGAGAAGCAAAAGAGAAAGAAAATTTTGAAATTGTTCAGCCAGGAATGAACTGATTTAACTTTCGTGAAATGATCGATACAAGGATGCACAGACATTTCAAAATTTACAAACCTTATGGGTATTTAAGCCAGTTCATCACCAATCAAAAGAAGGGCGGGAAACATAAATTATTGGGTGAACTTCATGATTTCCCCGATGGAACCATGGCTATTGGAAGATTGGATAAAGATTCTGAGGGCCTTTTGTTATTAACTACCAATGGAAAGTTAAGCACCTTAATTACTGCAGGAGATTCTGAAAAAGAATACTACGTTCAGGTTGACGGGATTATTGAGGAGACTGCGATAGACCAATTAAAACAAGGTGTGGATATCAGTATAAATGGTAAGTTCTATCATACCCTGCCTGCTACAGTCAAAAAAATTGAGAAAGAACCTTCTTTTCCTGAAAGAGCTAAAAAAATTCGTGATGACCGTCATGGAGAAACTTCCTGGATCAGCATCACATTGACAGAGGGGAAATTCCGACAGGTAAAAAAAATGACTGCTGCAGTCGGATTCCCCACCCTAAGGCTGGTAAGAGTAAGGATCGGAAATGAGAAAATTGAAAATATGAAAGCTGGAGAAGTTAGAGAAATAGAAAAAATAGCGCTCTAATATTCTTTTTAAATCTTAATGTTTTCTATTTCAAACGCTTTTTGAAAAAGTTTGAATGTCTCGATTGCTTTTTCTGAAGCCATATTCTCTTCCCTCTTAGTGAATTCTCGTGATCTTATTAATTTAAGATACCTGTTCCAGGATTTTACGTTATCACGCTTATCATTAAAAAACTGTTGCGGAGGCAAATCACGTAATGAATTGCAATCTTTTATTTCCTTTCCAATTACCATTCCCCCCATAGCCGATCCCTCCACAACATAAGCCGCTCCAAAGGCTTCAGCTTCATTTGCGCAGGAAAAACCTAATTCGATTTGCGGCTCTTCAATCCCGGCATTTTTAAGGTCTTCCCTTAGCTGTTCTGTTTTTGTTGAATTAAAATCCTTGAGGTATTTCCCTATTTCTTTTTCTGCAGCCCTGTAAGCCAGGAAATTTTGAAATAAAAGCAGTTTGTATTCTTGCAGATCAATGGAGTGATCCACGATCTTATTGGCTATATTTTCTTTTTCAAGATCCCGATGTAATTGCTCGGTGGACTTTCGAAGACTATTCAGCATCATCATCCAGTTTAAACTGATTTATAGCATTTTTGATCTTTTTGATGTTCTCTCTCTGTTCATCATTATCAGCATTTATCTTTTCCAGATAATCATAGATCTGATTCAAAGTGATCTTATTATTTCTGATTCTTTCACGAAGATCATCCCTTGCATTCATGTTTATGACCACTTTTTTGAAGAAAGGCTCGAGTTTCTCTCCAAGGCTGTTCATGTGCTTTTTCAGGATAAAACCTGAGGCACCGCTGAGGATGGTATTAGCAGCGAGCTCTTCGTCGTGAATAGTACCAGTAATGAAGATGAATTCGATATTCTCATCAAAATTTTTAACCAGTTCCATCACTTCAAGCCCGGTACAATTCGGAAGGTTGTAATCTGAAAGCACGATATCCGGGGCAAAATTAACCAATTGGCTTTTGCAGCCTTCAAGGTCCTCAACAACTTCTATTTCACACTGCTCGACTATCTTATTGATCTGTCTTTTGATCAATCCGGCATCGGTTTCCGAATCTTCGACCAATAATATTCTTAACGGGATCTTTATCATTTTTGTAAAAATAGGAAAAGAGCTTTAGAACTTTATTAATCTAAAATAATTTTAAACGTAAAAATAAAATTCGGCTCCTTTGCCGGGTTTACTTTCTGCCCATATTTCCCCAGAATGTTTTTCAATTATCTTTTTCGTTATCGCGAGTCCGATACCCGTGCCTTTAAACTTACTGCTAGAAAACCTGGAAAAAAGTTCAAATATTTCTTTTTGGTATTTTTGATCGAAACCGATACCATTATCCCTTACGAAATACACAGTTTTGTCATTTACAGTCCGAGCTCCTATCCATATGGTAGGCTGAGATTCAGTCTCAGTATATTTTAATGCGTTCGCAATAAGGTTGGACCATACCTGAGTGAGCATTCTTTTATCACCGATCATCTTTGGCAGATTGGTGTCGATATGGAATTTGCTTCCAGGATAATTCTTTTTCACATTGAAACTCTCCAGAATATCCTCTATAAGATGATTTACTGAGAAAGGTTTCTTTTTTAAGTCCTTTCCGCTTACTCCGGCAAAAGAAAGTATATTTTCTATAAGTTCCCGCATTTCTCCCGCCGAGCTAAGAATGGTATCTACGGCCTGCCTTGCCGGCTTTTCAAGATCATGATAATAATCCTCCTTTAAAATGTACGCATAACCCTCAACCCCTCTTAAGGGTGCCTTTAGGTCGTGTGATAATCCATTGCTGAAAAGTTCAAGTTCTTTATTCGCCTCACTTATTTCTTTGTTTAGTCTGGCAATTTTCAATTTTTGTCTTTCAAGGATAATATTATTTAAACTCTCCCGCAGAGCTTTAGCAGTACTTATTTCGTAGTCTTTCCAGGAATCTGATACTCCGGTAAGCTTTTCCGTCCATTTTTGAAATGACTTCCTGGGAGTGATTCGCTGCTTTTCTTCATCGTAATTTACTTTCTTATCAGGATTTCCTCCCCAATTCACATTCTTAACCACTTCTGGCCTAAACCATATTAAAAAATTACCATTACTTTGGCCGAGCCTTATACTTAATATTCCCGAAGCCTTTTCTGTAATATTTATGGCTTCTTTGAAATCTTCTTTTAGACTTTTGGTATAAAAAACAGGGCTTTCAATTTTTGAAATAAAATTAGTGACGAGATTTCGTACTTCGTCTTCAGCAGGTGTACTGCCTGTTAATTGTACATGATCTTCAAGGATCAAGGCTCCGCCCTCGCTTTCAATAAGATCGGTAAATAGGATTTCCTTGTTCAAAAGGCCTTCTGAAATATCTCCTTTTTGGTTTATCTGAATAATAAGATTGTTCTTAATAGTTTCCCCTTCTCCTAATTTGAATAAATACCTGTTCGTTTCCTTCAAGGTTATTTCGTTAGAAAATATCTGGGCCAGGAATTCGCAAGTTTGCCTGTTATAATAATTAATAAACTTGGCAGAATAATGATGACAGGCAATTAAACCCCAAAGTTTTCCATTACTAATTAAAGCTGCGGTCAAGGTGGCTCCCACTTTCATATTTTGTAAATATTCAATATGAATAGGAGAAACTCCTCTTAATTCAGATTTCGTAAGATCCAGAGGCTTTTGGTTTATTGGAGAAAGTTCTGGTTCGATACTTACTGGAGAATAATTGACATCTGCTATAACGCGTATCCTGTTCTTCAGGAACATTTCCCTGGACTGCCTTGGTATATCACTAGCAGGATAATGCAGGCCAAGCCAGCTTTCCAGGCTTTCCTCTTTTTCTTCCGCAATAACTTCTCCATTCCATTCTTCATCGAATTTGTAGATCATTACCCTGTCATAACCAAAAATATTTTTGGTTATCCTCGCGGCATTCTTACAAAGTTCTCCTGATGTTTCAGATGATCCAAGTGTATTAAGAATCCTGGCGAGTTGCCTTTGATACTTATAAGGGTCGGTATCAGATTCCAAAACTTCAAAATCCAGGATAACACTTTCTCCCGAAAAATGGGGTATTAGAATAAAATCGGAATTGTTTATTCTTATCTCGCTTACCTCTGGCAAAATTCCTTTTAAAATGTGGTCCTTAAGGTTAGATGCCAATGAATCTCCAAGAATTACTTCTATTGGCTTTCCGAGGTAGTCTTTATATGGTAGTCCGAAAAATGAAATGGAATTTGTGCCAATTTGAGTAATATTTAGGTCTCTCCTGTCACAAGCCACGATCACGCCGTGAGCCTGAGATTTACCAATGATGTGTATTGGTTCTTTTTCACAATTACTCGTATCCACTTTTTGGGGATAGAAATTTTGTGACATAGATCTATTTAGCTTTTAATTTGAAATAGAATGTACTTCCTACACCTTCCTGGGAGTCCACCCATATTGTACCTTCATGTAATAGCACGATCTTTTCTACATGCGCCAGCCCAACTCCTGTACCACTGGTATCTTCCTCACTTGGGACACGGTTAAAAATTGTGAATATCCTTTTTTGATCCTCCTTAGAAATACCAATCCCATTATCTACTATAGAAAAAACCCAGTAATCTCCCTCGCTGTAAGCCGATATGCGTACTTCGGGATTACGGTCTTTGGGTACATATTTTATGGCATTGCTTATTAGATTCTGAAATAGCAACCTTAATTCAACCTCAAAACCTTTGATCTTTGGTAGCGCTCCGGTATGAATTTTGGCATTTGCATCCTTGATACTTTTTCCAAGATCATATTTAACCACTTCAACCACCTCTTTGGTATCTACCAGTTTCTTCTTTCCGTTCTTCCCTATTCTGGAGTGTTCCAGTAAGGCTTTAATCTGATCGGAAAGACGATCGGAGGCATTCTTAATATATTTGATATAATTTTCTCCCTTTTCGTCCATCTGGCTTGCATACATCTTTCCCAATACATCACTCCCAAATTTAATGGTAGATAAAGGTTCCTGTAGATCGTGAGAACAAATGGAAACGAACTGTTCCAGGTCCCGGTTGGCCCTTTGAAGATCATTCTTTTGTTCTCTAAGTTGTTCCTGGGCCACCTTTAAGGCTGAAATATCCACACAGGTATATCGAATGGTCTTGATTTCATTTTTTTCATTTCGCTCTGCAGTAGCGTTCAGGATCACGGGTAAGATTTTATTTTTCTTCGTGATCATGTTCTGATCCAGATTACTTAATTCTCCGGTCTTCTTGAAATTTTTATTAAGGTTAAGGGCAGATATCTGAGAACTTTCATCAAATAGATCATAAATAGGCTTTCCTATTAATTCATCTTTTTTAGAATATCCTAATTTTTGAACTGCCTTCTTATTGCACTGAACTATCAGGGAAGATTTAGGATCAACACTAATATGAAGTACAGGATCGTCTTCATAAAAGGATTTGAAGCGTTTCTCACTGGCCATCAGTTTCTCCTTGGACTTTTGAATGGTCTCTATGTCAATAAAGGAAATGACTACCCCATCAATTTTATTATTGGAATCGATATAAGGTGAAATACGCTGAAGATAATTTTTTCCTTCCCTGGAGATTATTGGCTTTTCTATTGTTTTTCCGGTATCCAGAACTTTCTGGCAACGATCTAAAAAGCTTTGTTTTCGACTAAGCCCGAAGCTATTTGTAAAGTTATCGATAGGCCTACCAATATCTCCGTTAATAAGGCTGAAATGCTTTTTGATCGCTGGTGTGAACTTTCTAATCTTAAACTCTGCATCCAGGAAGATTACTCCAATATCGGTGCTTTCAAGAAGATTGTTCATGTCTGCATTTAATGCAGCCAAGTCGTCCATCTTCTGAATGTTCTCGGCATTTACAGTATTAATTTCCTCATTAACGCTTTGAAGTTCTTCGTTGGTACTTTGAAGTTCCTCATTGGAAGCCAATAATTCTTCATTGGCAGCCTGTAATTCCTCATTACTGGTTTCTATTTCCTCGATAGAAGTTTGAAGTTCTTCCTTGGTTTTTTTAAGCTCTTCTTCAAGACTGGCAACATATTCCTTGGTCTGGTTGGATGGGCTTACCCTGTTAACTTCTTCAAGCTCCTCAAAATTAATCTCCTTTTCAATAAAGGTAATTACATAATTGGTTTCTCCCTCTACACTGTAGTCTGTAAAGGGTTTAATTATAATATCGGCTCCTATTCGATTATCCTTGTTCTGTTTGATAACCGCATCCCGGTAAATTACTTTTTTCCCTTGTTTATGAGCTTTATTGAAGGTGGTTTGAACCACATATTTCAGGTCGGTTTCCAGCATATCCAGCAAGTTGATGGAAAAACCGCTTACAGGAAGATTAGCGTATTTCCTGAACTCTCCTACCGCCTGTAAAATATTATAGTCGGTATCTACGAAAACAGAGGCTCCCCCAAACTGCTCAAGTATAGTCTCATTAAGTTCGGCCTGAAGTTTCTGTTTTATAGGATTAGGCTGGGATTTATTAAAGGTCCTTTCGCGGGAAGTCCTATTCTCGATGAGCTTTGATTGATTAGACCCTGTTCCTGAAGTGTGGCTAATCCCGTTCTTCAATCTTTTTGTGGGTTGAATATTCTTGTAGATCTTCCAGCGTCTGTCTATATCTGCAAAGAACTCCTTATGGCTCTGAACACTTTCACTGGTTCCCAAAACCAGGACTCCATTTTCCTTCAAGGCATAATGAAGGACATTCATTGCTTTCTTCTGAATGCTATTCTGGAAATAAATAAGAAGATTGCGACAAACCACCATATCCATATTACTGAAAGGTGGATTTTTTATAATATTATGCTTAGAGAATATCACCATTCTCCTAATTTTCTCTACTATCTGATAACTATTTGATTTACTAAGAAAATATTTGAGAAGAAAATCTTTCGAAACATCTGCTACTATACTTTCGGGATAGACTCCCTTACTACCAATATCCAGATGAGGCTGAGAAATATCTGTTGCAAAAATCTTTATTTCAATTTCCTTACCCTGCTTTTCCATCTCATGGTGAAGACACATCGCAAAGGAATAGGCTTCCTCTCCAGTACTGCAGCCTACATCCCACAATTTTAAGGTATCACCATCATTCTTTTCCGCGATCATTTTTGGAAATACTTTCTTTTGAAGTACCTCCCAAACTTTTTCATCCCTGAAAAACTTGGTAACACCAATCAGGAATTCCCTGTATAAGATCTCTACTTCCTCCTTATTGGTGGTAAGGTATTTATAATAATCCCTGAGATTATCACACTTACAGATATTAACCCTTCTGGCTACTCGCCTGGCCAAAGTAGCATATTTATATTCCCTGAAGTCTAATCCCGCTTCCTCATCAATATAATTGAGGATCTTATTAAGTTCCTTTTCATCATATTGGACATCGCCATCTGAAAAATGAAAAATAGGCGGAGTATCTATAAAATTCCTTAACTCCTCCCCC
>CAYWAB010000050.1:0-14538 GCA_964456105.1 uncultured Christiangramia sp.
TTGTATTCAGAGCGCAGGTAGACGCTGTAAAAGTTCCTGGGCATGATGGAGAATTCCAGATGTTGAATAATCACGCTCCTATTGTTTCTACTTTAACCGAAGGTGAGGTTAAGATAAATCTGACCTCTGGTAGTGAGAATGAAATAAAGAGAAAAGATAAGTCTGGTTTTAGGACTGAAAATTCTGAGCCTAATGTTCTTTACTACACAATCAAAGGAGGAGTACTTGAAATGAAGGATAATAAGGCTATCGTTTTAGCGGATTAATCTCCTTCCGAACACATAAATATATAAAGGCCTTTCATCTGAAAGGCCTTTTTTGTGTTTTCATTTTGGTTCCAGCCATTTTTCCCTGTTTTCAATGGCTTCTTTGGAAGCATTTTGGTCGATCTTTATAGAATAGGTTGGGTCCGGTTTTAGGATCACTTCGGTAATTCTTGATTCTCCAAACCTTCTGAATTCCACGTTAATGGTATTAGAATCCATATTTTCAATAAGGACCTTGAATTCTTCAGCCGTAGTTACCGGAACACTGTTTATGGAAGTAATGATATCTCCGGAATTCATTCCGGCAATGTAGGCAGGACTGCCTTTCACAGTATTTTCAGAAATTAAAAGGCCTTCATCTGTTGGTATAAGATCAGCTCCAAAATATTTTTTACCCGGCTCCCGCCTTAAAATAACTCCTACACTTTTTAAAAGGGTTTTATAGTCCGGCATTTCACTGTTGAATATATGTTCACCAAAAAATTGAGAAGCGAACTTCTCACCGGCATATACTTTTAAGGTTTCTTCGATATCTTCAACCTTATAGGCTAGTTCCTTTTTTCCATATTTTTCCCACATTAATTTCATAAAATCATCAAGATTCAAACCCTTTTCTCTTAATGCAAGGTCTAATGCAAGACCTAAAACGCTTCCATAAGAATAATACGAGACAAAGGTGTTCGGGCGGTTTGTGGGATCGACAGAGGTGGCAGCATCCACGAAAGGTGCCTGGTAGCTCATTTCAATGGGATTGAAGTATTCTAGCGCAGGAGAGTTCCAAACATAGTTGAAGGTGCGGGAAAGACCTTCTATATATTCCTGAGGCTTTATTATCTCGGCCCTGCAGAGCATCAAACCTGTATAGTAGCTGGTGAATCCTTCCGCAAACCAAAGAGAGCCGGTCATATTAGCTTCAGTAAAATCAAAAGGCTCCAGTTCATCAGGTCTGATTCTCTCCACATTCCAGGCGTGGAAGAACTCATGGGCCACAGTCCCAATATTGCCTTTCATCCCGCCTTCAGATAAGCTTTCAGTATCTGTTAGAACAGTACTGTTCCTATGTTCCATGCCGTCGCCAGAAACATTAGGCATATAACAGGCTAAGAATGTATATTTTCCGTAATCGAAGTTTGGCAGTTCTCCATAAACTTCCATTTCCTCAACTACTATAGCCATGACCTGCCTAAAATATTCTGAAAATTCTTCTTCACTTCCTTCATGATGAAGTGCAAATTGGATCTCCTGTCCATCTATATTAAAAGAATTGATGTCAAAATCACTTATTTCCACCGGGCTATCCATAAAATAATAGAGATCGGGAGCAGAATAAGTAGTTCCTGATTCCTTTTTTAACTGTGTGGCCACTTTCCAGTTCAGGTCTTCGCGAACGTCAAATTGGATCTCTACAGGTCGATGTTCAAATTCTTCAGCATACATAAAAGTTGCTGGAATATTAAGGTGAGCGTGAGTCTCATCTATCTGTGAATAGGTGCCATCCCCACGATTGGCAAACAAAATATATTCGATATTTACGGTTCCGTCATGATCGCTCACTTCCCAGGAATAGGGATCTACACGTTTTATAATGATGGGGTCTCCATTGCTGTTCGTTGCCCTGAATCCGTATACATTCTTCACGAATTCATGAAGGGCATACCTTCCCGGAGATGTACGGCTCATTCTTACGGTTAAAGTATTGGTCTTTATATCTGGAAAAGTAATATTCACTTTTGCTTCATGATGTACGGCATTTTCAAAAGAGATCTTATAAAAATTGGTTTGTGCGTTTGCCACCAGGCTAAACAAAAAAAGGGCTAAAAAGTATTTATACATAATTGATGTTTGAGAATGTCTAAAATATAAATTTCAGAAGTTAGAATGGGATTTTAAGCCTTGTATTCCAAAATATTCCCCGGTTGTTAATCCAATATTATTGAAAATCAATGCAGCTGAAATTAAAATACAGGTAAATCGCTTTTCCCTTATTCTTCAATAAATACTGTTATATTTGCGTAGAAAGATTATAATTAAGTATGCTCACCGCAATTCTTACAGGTTTTTTATTTTCATTTTTTCTGGTATTTGCAGGGAAATTGTTCAAAGGCAGGCTATCCTTATTAGCTTCTTTAGTTCCTTTAGGCTTGTTTGTATACTTCGCAAGGTTTATTCCGGCAATAGAAAGTGGTGAAATCATTATGAGATCCTATAGTTGGGTTCCCTCTTTTGGAGTAGATCTTGGATTTAAACTAGATGGGCTTTCCCTTCTTTTTTCTTTAATGATAACGGGCATCGGTTTTCTGGTTTTTGCCTATACCTCATCTTATTTAAAAGGTCATCAGTACCTGGATAGATTTTACGGATATCTTGCGGCATTTATGGGTGCTATGCTGGGTCTTGTGCTTTCAGATAACATGATCACCTTATTCGTATTCTGGGAACTTACCAGTATAACTTCCTTTTTTCTGATTGGTTTTAATAATACCAATCCTGCTTCAAGGAAATCGGCGCTCACGGCTTTAGGAATTACCGGGATCGGTGGTCTTTTCTTGCTGGCCGGAGCATTGCTTTTAAATAACATAGCTGGAACTTATAGTATTTCGGAAATGGTATCCATGACAGAATTGATTCATGGGAATGAATATTATTTCTTAGCAGTCCTTTTCATTTTTGGTGCTGCATTTACAAAATCGGCGCAGTTTCCTTTCCATTTCTGGTTACCCGGTGCCATGAAGGCTCCTACGCCGGTATCTACTTATCTGCATTCCGCAACCATGGTAAAAGCGGGAGTTTACCTTTTAATGAGATTTACACCTGTACTTGGGGGTGAAGAGATCTGGAATACTAGTCTTCTTGTAGTGGGAGGGATCACAATGCTATACTCTGCCGTGCACACTATTTTTCGGACAGATCTTAAGGGAATTCTTGCATATTCTACTATATCGGCACTCGGGATCCTTATTTTTCTCACAGGTCTTGGAACTCAGGAGGCTTATCTTGCGGCAGCGGTTTTTATAATAGTGCACGCTCTATATAAGGCAACTCTTTTCCTTGTCACCGGAATCATAGATCATCAGACTCATACCCGCGATGTCACAAAACTCGCCGGTTTAAATAAGATCATGCTTCCTGTTGGAATAGCAGGAATACTTGCCGCAATTTCCAGCGCAGGAATACCTCCGACAATCGGATTTATTGGAAAAGAACTTACTTATGAGGCCTCTTTTCATTCTGAAGCTCTGGTTATTCTCTTAATGATCGTCATCGTTCTGACTAAAATATTTCTTCTTTATGCAGGATTTGTTGCGGGTATAAAACCTTTCACTGGAAAACTTCCAGAAGACCTTTCCGAAACAAAAAAACCCGGTTTTATCCTTTGGGCGCCACCAGTTCTTCTGGCTTTGCTTGGAATACTTTTTGGGGTGGCACCATTTATCGTCGAAGGACCAATTGTGAAACCTGTAGTTACGGCAATGGGGGCCGATGCCAGTAATATTCATCTTGCGCTCTGGCACGGATTTAATACGATATTTATTTTAAGTCTTATAACGATTGGAGTAGGAACTGCCCTTTACTTTTTCCTCAAACCTTCTCATAAACTCGAAGCTGGAGCTGAGAAGTATGAAAGGATTTCTCCGAAATCCATTCTTGAAGGTTTCAATCGATGGTTTGTAATTTTCTCCAGTTTCTGGACAAGATTCTTTCAGAACGGATATTTAAGGAATTATATATCCATGATCATTCTGTTCCTGGTGGTTCTAGTTGGTTATATTCTAGTAGACCATACCAATTTTGTGATCGATTATAATTCACTTTCCAAGATTACCGTTTATGAAATAACGACCACCCTTGTTTTGATCGCGGCAATTTTTTATACGGTATTTACGAGATCGAGGCTGTCTGCCGTAGTAGGTATGGGAGTGGTAGGATTGGCGATCTGTCTGGTATTCGTTTTCTATAGTGCACCCGATCTCGCAATGACGCAGTTTTCTATAGATACCTTAACGGTTATCCTGTTCGTTCTTGTGCTATATAAGCTTCCCAGATATCTGAAGCTTTCCGATTTCAAGACAAGGGTTAGGGATGGGATATTGTCAGGAATCTTTGGTTTGTTGATCACGGTTCTTGCATTATCCGTTCTCGCGGAACCTGTAAGTAAAGATGTTGGAAATTATTATGCTGCAAACTCCTATATTGAAGCTCATGGTAAGAATGTGGTGAATGTTATTCTGGTAGATTTTAGAGGGGCAGATACACTTATTGAGATCACCGTTCTTTCTATTGCTGCAGTTGGAGTATTTGGTTTAATGAAACTACGTTTAAAAATGGCAGACAGAAAGAGATACCAAGATAAATAAAATTATATCAGTAAAAGATGCGAACAACTATAATATTACGAACAGCTTCCAATTACCTTTTGCCGGTATTATTGCTGTTTTCCATATTTATTTTGTTAAGGGGCCATTACCTGCCAGGTGGTGGATTCGTTGGTGGACTTATTGCTTCTATAGCATTCATTCTGCATTCCTTTTCCAATGGATTGGACAAGACAAAAGAATTACTGATCATACATCCTGGATTTATTATCCCAACCGGGCTCGCAATTTCATTTTTAAGTGGACTGGCTCCTGTCGCATTGTTTGATCTTCCATTTATGACGGGTTTATGGTCGCATGATCCTGTTGCTATATTGGGAAATATTGGATCTGCCCTATTCTTTGACATTGGGGTTTACCTGGTGGTTATAGGTGTTACTTTAACTATAATTTTTACAATTTCAGAATCAGCTTAATATGGAGATCCTTTTAGCTATAATGGTTGGAGTACTATATGCGACGGGCATATATATGATGCTGCGCCGTAGCTTGGTTAAACTGATAATCGGGATCATTCTTTTAGGGAATGGGGCTAATTTGCTCATCTTCCTGTTGGGAAGAATAACCAAAGGTTCACCACCAATAATACCTGGGGATGCAAAGGTCTTTTCCGAGGCATTTGCCGATCCTGTTCCACAAGCTCTAATTCTTACAGCAATTGTGATAAGCTTTGGATTGCAGAGCTTTGCCATTGTACTTGTAAAAAGGGCCCATACAGTGGTTAAGACAGATGATCTTGATGAAATGAACGCAACCGACGAAGATTCATGACACAACAATTAATCTTATATCCTCTTTTTTTACAGATAGCACTTGGTGTAATTCTTTTGTTTGCATGGTCTAACATTCGTATACAAAAGATAATTACAGTTGTAGGTAATATTTTAAGTGTAGGAATTGCCTCCTGGTTGTTCTACTACATCTGGAATTTTGGAACTCAAACGATACAGGCAGGTGACTGGCCTGCTCCTTTTGGTATTACCTTCGTGGCAGATACGCTTTCTGCGACGCTGGTACTTCTTACTGCGATATCAGGCTTAACGGTTTCAATTTTCTCCGCAGGTTCGGTTTTAAGGGACAGACTTCGATTTGGTTATTTCCCAATCTATCACTTTTTGCTCCTTGGTCTAAACGGAGCTTTTTTAACCGGCGATATCTTCAACCTGTATGTTTGGTTTGAGATAATCATAATCAGCTCTTTTGTTTTAATCACCATAGGTGGTGAAAAAGCCCAGTTAGAAGGGGCGGTTAAATATTTTACCCTGAATATCCTTGCTTCCATGATCTTCCTGACTGCTATTGCGGTTCTTTATGGTTTGACCGGCAGTCTTAACATGGCAGATCTCGCAGGGAAGATCGCAGCCATAGAGAATCGAGGAATGGTTCAGATTACGGCCATATTGTTCCTTATCGGGTTCGGGATAAAGGCAGGATTGTTCCCATTATATTTTTGGCTTCCTGCTTCCTATCATACTCCCCCTTTTGCCGTATCGGCCATCTTTGGAGGACTGTTGACCAAAGTAGGAGTTTACGCGCTCATAAGGGTTTTCACACTCATTTTTACCGGTGATGCATTTTTGGATAAGATACTTATTATCATAGCCATTTTAACGCTTATTAGCGGGGGCGTTGGAGCTCTGGTACAAAATAATATGCGAAAGGTATTTTCATATCTTATAATTTGTCATATTGGTTATATGATCGCGGGTCTGGGAATGTTCACTGAGGTGGCAATAGCCGGAACCATATTTTATCTTGTTCACGACATAATTGTAAAGACAAATCTTTTTATGGTTAGCGGAGTGGTATACAGAATAAACGGGACAAATAGTATGCGGGATCTCGGAGGGCTTTATGCCAAATGGCCCAAGATAAGTCTGCTGTTATTTATACCATTGTTTTCACTTGTCGGGATACCACCGTTATCTGGGTTCTGGCCTAAAATAAATCTGATTAAAGCAGGATTTACCGCTGAGGCTTATATTACTGTTGGCGCAATCATTTTTGCAAGTTTTATAACACTGGTTATTATTGCTAAGCTTTGGGCAGAGGTTTTCTGGAAGGATGAAAAGGAGTTGCCGTTCAGGCCTAATTTTGGATATTTTTCTAAAATGACCAATCTTAAGAGACTACAGTTCATTTTTCCTGTAGCTCTTTTGAGTATTATATCTTTGTATATAGGTTTTGGTGCAGAGCATATCCAGGAACTTTCGGCAAGAATCGCAGATGAACTTGTAAATTCAGAAACTTATATTAATACCGTACTCAACAAGACGAAATAATGAAAATGAAGAATAAATTTCTTTCAAATATATTACTAACCTTTGTCTGGGTTGCTCTGACAGGGGATTTCTCATTTGAAAATTATTTATTCGGATTTTTTCTCAATTTCCATATACTCTGGCTCATTACAATTGGTAGGGGAAGAAGTAAATATTTTCTTATCGTCCCTAAAATCCTTTTATTGCTTGTATACTTTTTATACGAATTAATTAAGGCTAATGTTGAGGTCGCGTACGAGGTGATTACACCAAAATTCAATATGACCCCGGGAATCGTGATGGTCCCTTTGGATGTAAAGTCAGACATTGGTATTACCATGCTGGCCAATATGATCTCACTTACTCCCGGCACCCTTAGTATTGATGTATCTAATGATAGAAAGGTTCTCTTTGTTCATGCTATGTACGTGAAGGATAGAGAGAAATTTATAAAAAGTATTAAACACGGTTTTGAACGTAGAATTTTGGAGGTGCTGTCATGACTTTATTTGAATATTTACATTTTGTTATTTTGCCGATTCTGGTTATTTCCGGGGTACTGATTTTCTGGAGGTTCCTTAAAGGTCCCAGTATTGCTGATAAGATCATTTCACTGGATCTGATCATTACAACAGGAATTGGCGTTATAGGGGTCTATAGCATCATTTATAATCACGTAACTTTGATGGACACGGCATTGATCCTTGCTCTAATTGCATTTTTGAGTACGGTTGCGCTTTCTTATTACCTTGAAAAAAGAAGAAGAAAATGATGGAGATTTTAGTAGGAACCCTAGCGACTTTTGGAGCCCTTTTCGTTCTCTTTGCAGCGATAGGGATCATACGTATGCCCGATACTTACTTAAGAATTTCGGTTACCACCAAAGCTGCGACTCTGGGAGTAGGTTTGGTAATGGTTGCGGTAATGATGTATTTTTGGGATACCGATGTCACCTCCCAAACATTCGTAATCATACTTTTTATTTTCCTTACTGCACCGGTTAGTGCGCATCTAATTGGCCGTGCTTCCTATTTTATCGGGGTAAAACTTTGGGATAAGTCAGTAATGGACGATCTACAGGGGAAATATCAGAAAAACAGTCATATCCTTAAAAGTAAGATCGATGACACTCCGGAAGATAATATCGATCATACCAAATTATAGTCTAATCCTCTTTTTTCTTTTTCTTTCTTTTCAATTTGTGCTCTACATATCCGAAAAGAAGATTTATGATTAAGATCAACCCACTTACTATAGCCAGTTCGGTATACAAACCGTAACCAGCAAGGCAACCTGCCGCGGCGCTACACCATACTGTGGCAGCTGTAGTTAAGCCTTCTACTTTTCTTTTCTTTTCAAGGATGGTGCCTGCACCAATAAACCCAATGCCAACTACTACCTGGCCAAGCACCCGGGTTGTATCTACGAAGGAATCACCTTGGAACCTTAAAGACATCAGAATAAACATACAGGCTCCAAGGGCGACCAGTCCATTAGTTTTTAGTCCTGCTTGTTTTCCCTGTGTTTCGCGCTCAAGGCCTATGGCAAGGCCGGCAATAGTTGCGAGACAAACTCTTAAAGCAAATAGTGACCATTCCATAATTTATTGTATTGAATATGTACTTTTGTACATATGTCTAAGTTTCCTTTAAAATTAGAGAAAAGACTTCAGAAAAGAAAAGAAGAAGATTCTTTCCGGGAATTATCTAATTCCTGGGAAGGATCAGATTTTTCTTCTAATGATTATCTCGGCTTTGCCAAACTGGATTTAATTTCAGAACTGGCCAATGAATTGCTGGAGGACGAAGTAAATATTAATGGCTCGACAGGGTCCCGGTTGCTTTCTGGAAACCATTCCCTTTTTAAAGAAGCTGAACAACTAATTGCCGACTTCCATAATTCGGAAGCTGCCTTGATATATAATTCCGGGTACGATGCAAATATTGGTTTCTTTTCTTCAGTGCTCCAGAAATCAGATTTAATATTTTTCGATGAATATGCCCACGCTTCCATAAGGGATGGGCTTAAAATGAGCCTCGCAAAGGCGTATAAGTTCAAACATAATGATCTGGAAGACCTGGAATTAAAGCTTAAAAAACTTAAACCTTCTTTTGAGGAGACTGAAATATATGTGGTCACGGAATCTGTTTTTTCTATGGATGGGGATTCTCCTGATCTCAAAAACCTGGTGAAATTATCAGAAGAGTATGGTGTTCATCTGATTATTGACGAAGCGCATGCTACCGGGGTCTTTGGTGAAAATGGCAGAGGGCTTCTGCAAGAATTAGATTTGGAGAGGAAAATCTTTGCAAGGATAAACACTTTCGGGAAAGCTATAGGATGTCATGGTGCTGTTGTTTTAGGTAGCGCAAAACTGAGAGACTACCTTGTTAACTTTTCACGAAGCTTTATTTATACTACTGCTTTGTCTCCACATTCTGTAGCTTCAGTTTTTGCTGCCTACAGACTGCTTGATTCTGAAGAGCATTTTTTTAAAAAGTTGAAAGAAAACATTTTACATTTTAAAAAAGAAGTTCAGAAGAATGATCTTAAGAAGTATTTTATAGAAAGTAATTCAGCAATACAAAGCTGCATTATTTCAGGAAATCCTAAGGTAAAGGAAATAGCCGCCAGATTAAATGAAAACGATTTTATTGTAAAACCTATTTTGTCGCCAACAGTACCTGTTGGAAAAGAACGATTAAGATTTTGTCTGCATAGTTATAATTCTACCGTCGAAATTTCGGAGGTCTTGAAAGTCTTGGGTAATTTTGTTGAAAATTGAAGACAATGCCAAATACTTATTTTGTTACGGGAATTGGTACCGAAGTTGGAAAAACCATGGTTTCAGCCATTGTTACTGAAGCCTTGAATGCCGATTACTGGAAACCTGTTCAGGCAGGAGACCTGGACAATTCAGATACTATAAAAGTAAAAAGGCTGGTAAGCAACTCTAATTCGGTTTTTCATTCTAACAGTTACGCCTTGAATACGCCTATGAGTCCTCATGCAGCAGCCCAGATAGATGGAATTGAGATTCGGTTGGATAAGATCCAAAGACCCAAAACCGAAAGGGATCTCGTGATCGAAGGGGCTGGTGGTTTGCTGGTTCCCTTAAATGATAAACGAACCATCGTAGACCTTATTTCAAAAGACGATAAGGTGATCCTCGTTTCCAGGCATTATTTGGGAAGTATCAACCATACCCTTCTGAGCATAGAAGCTCTAAAAAATCGAGGTATTAAAAATATAGGTGTCATTTTCAGTGGTGAAGAGACAGCTACCACTGAATCGATAATTAAAAAAATCAGTCAAGTGAAAATAATAGGCAGGATAGAAGAAGAGCCTTATTTTGATTCTAATGTGGTAAAGGAGTATGCAGATAAATTTAAAGAGGAGCTATGCAGGATCTAGAGCAGAAAACTAAAAATTTAGCAGAAAGAGATAAAAAACACCTCTGGCATCCGCTTACACAGCATAAGCTTTCGCCTGATATGCTTGCTATAGTTAAGGCTAAAGGCTGTATTCTTATCGACGAAAGCGGGAATAAATATATTGATGCGATTTCCTCCTGGTACACTTCGGTCTATGGACATTGTAATGATTATATAACCGAAAAAGTAAGAGACCAGATGCAGAATCTTGACCAGGTTGTTTTCAGCGGATTTACGCATGAGCCTGCAATAAAATTGTCTGAAGAATTGGTAAAGGTTCTTCCTTCGGGACAGGAAAAACTGTTCTTTAATGATAATGGTTCTACCGCAACCGAAATAGGTATTAAAATGGCGCTGCAATATCATCATAATAGAGGAAATGAAAGGAAGGTGATGCTTGCTTTTGAAGAGGGCTTCCATGGTGACACTTTCGGGGCTATGTCAGTTTCAGGTTTATCTGTTTATAATGGAGCTTTTGAAGATCATTTTATCAAGGTGGAAAGAATTCCTGTGCCAACCGGAGTAAATAATCATGAGGTAATTTCCAGGTTGAATACTCTCATTTCTGAAAATAATATAGCTGGATTTATTTATGAGCCGTTAATACAGGGAGCGGCAGCGATGAGGTTTCATGAAGCTGAAGGATTGAACACCATATTAAAGATTTGCCGAGAAAACGACATATTGCTTGTTGCTGATGAGGTGATGACAGGTTTCGGAAAGACCGGGAAATATTTCGCTTCAGATTATATCGACGAAAAGCCTGATGTGGTTTGTATGTCGAAAGCCTTAACAGCTGGACTTCTTCCTATGGGAATTACTTCTTGCACCCAAAAAGTTTATGATGCTTTTTATTCTGATGAAATTGCCAAAGGTCTTTTTCACGGGCATACCTACACGGCTAATCCGTTAGCATGTACTGCTGCATTGGCTGCTTTAGAACTCTTGCGATCTAAGGAGATGCAGGAAAATATTACCAGAATAACAGCTTCTCATGCAGAGTTCGTTAGGAAGCTACTCGATGTTCCAGGTGTGAAGAATCCGCGCTCAAGAGGGGTGATCCTGGCTTTTGAACTGGATATAGTAACCGATAGGTATGGGGATCTGCGGAATAAATTGTTCAGCTTTTTTATGAAGAGAGGTGTATTCCTCAGACCACTGGGAAATACTATTTATATTGTTCCGCCTTATGTTATATCTGATAAGGAATTACATTTGCTGTATTCGGCCTTAGAGGAATGTATATCAGAGTTTTAAAAAATTTTTACGGCCAGTGCATATTTTTGATTTCTGGATTTAAATTTTATCTAATTTAGATAGATTAATCTGAAGCTAATGATGCATCCTGATACAGAACTTAAGTGGATAAATGACGGAAAGGGTTTTGGTGTCGTCGCTACCAGGCTTATTCCCAAAGGGACTATTACATGGGTTCAAGATGATCTGGATCTGGTATTTCCTGCCGAAAAACCCAAAGAATTGAAGCCGCTTCTTCGAGAAATGCTGGAAAAATACAGTTTTCGCAATCATAAGGGAGAACATATCTTATGCTGGGATATTTCAAAATATGTGAATCACAGTTTTAGATCCAATTGCCTTTCTACAGCATATAATTTTGAACTGGCGATAAGGGATATTGAAGCTGGCGAAGAGCTTACCGATGATTACGGTTATTTGAACCTTTCCGAATCCTTTATGCCTGAAGATGAAGGTACTTCCAGAAAAGTGGTGGAGCCAGACGACACCTTGAGATGTTATAAAAAATGGGACAGAACCCTGGAACCTTTATTTTCTTTGATCAATAACCAGGACCAACCATTAATGCAGCTCCTTTCTAATAAGGTCAAAATAGAGATAGAAGAAGTTGCTGCCGGAAAGAAAATAATGCTCTCAACAAAAAATCTTTACTTGAAGCCGGAAAAAAGTAGAATTTAGGACCTTAAATTTAGTCAGTCCTTAATTCAGTATTATTTTTGCCTTCAAATTCTGAATTTTGAAAGAACCGGTTGCGATTACTTCTATAAACAGTATTTCTCCCCTCGGCAGAACTCCGAACGAGATCTGGGAAAATTATCAGACCCATGAACATTTCTTTCAGGAAAAGGATTTTGATAATATTCCGGCCCTTGCCGCTTTTCTTCCCGATTCTATTAAGGAAGAAGTAGTGTTGTTAAAAGAGGAAAATTCAAAATACAGGTACCTGGATGATTCTGTCCTATACGGAATTCTTGTGGGAAGAGACTTGATCTCTAATAGTTCTGTTCCTAAGATGACAGCCCTTAACGTGGGAAGTAGTCGTGGGGCAACGGGGTTATTCGAGAAATACCATTCAGAGTATATAAAGACAGGAAGATCTTCTACGTATTCTTCTCCTTCAACTACTTTAGGTAATATTTCCTCATGGTTGGCTCAGGATATGCAGCTAGAAGGTCCCGATCTTTCTCATAGTATAACCTGTTCAACCGGTATGCATTCCGTCCTTAATGGTATCGCCTGGTTAAAAAGTGGACTAACCGATTCTTTTATCGCGGGAGCGAGCGAAGCACCTTTGACCGGATTTACCATCTCTCAAATGAGGGCCATGAAGATTTATTCAGATCAGCTTTCTGAGTTCCCCTGTCGTTCCCTGGATATGAACAAGGACAAGAATACCATGATCTTGAGTGAGGCTGCTTCATTGATGGTATTGGAAAATCAATCTGAAAATAATGCTAAAGCTTATATTAAGGGTATAGGTTATGCGAATGAAAATTTAACGCATGGTGCCTCCCTTTCAAAGGATGGTTATTGTCTTCAAAAATCAATGGAAATGGCAATTCAAAGCATTGGCAGGGATAATGTGGATGTGATAATCATGCATGCTCCGGGAACAATTGGAGGAGATAGATCTGAAGTTAATGCCGTTAGGAAAGTATTTAGAAAAGATTTACCGGCAATGACCAGCAATAAATGGAAAATAGGGCATAGTTTTGCAACTTCAGGATTGCTAAGTATTGAGATGGCTATACTTATGCTTCAAAGGCAGAAATTTTTAGGTGTTCCTTTTTCCGAATTTAGCCAGGAACCCGATAAGCTGGAAAATGTACTTGTAAACTCCGTTGGATTTGGAGGTAATGCGGTTTCCGTGCTCATTGGGAGAGATTGTTAGTAGAACCGTTTATAATTCTTTGGAAAGCTTTCCTGAATAAATACCATTTTCCCTATTTTTGAATACAAATCGAATTACATGGCATTAAGACACGACTGGACCAAGCAAGAAATTCTTGAAATATATAATAAGCCTTTTATGGAGTTGCTGTATGAAGCAGCTACAGTTCATCGGCAACATCATGATCCAAACACCGTTCAGGTTTCAACTCTTTTATCTATAAAAACAGGAGGATGTCCTGAAGACTGCGGGTATTGCCCGCAGGCTGCAAGATATCATACAGATCTTGAGGGGAATGACCTAATGAGTGTTAATCAGGTTAAGGCGCAGGCGCTAAGAGCGAAATCGGCCGGAAGCTCCAGGGTTTGTATGGGTGCAGCCTGGAGAAACGTAAAGGATGGAGAGGAATTCGATAATGTTCTTGAGATGGTTAGAACCATCAATAAGCTAGATATGGAGGTGTGTTGTACCTTAGGAATGCTCACCGAGAATCAGGCTCAAAGACTTGCTGAAGCGGGTCTATATGCTTACAATCATAACCTTGATACTTCAGAAGATTATTATAAGGAAGTAATTTCAACCCGAGGTTTCGAGGACAGGCTAAAAACCATAGATAATGTAAGAAAGACCAACGTTACGGTTTGTAGCGGAGGTATAATCGGGATGGGCGAAAGCGTTGAGGATAGGGCAGGAATGCTTGTTGCTCTTGCTACTCTTAATCCGCAGCCTGAATCTGTCCCAATTAATGCTTTAGTGCCGGTTGAGGGTACTCCAATGGAGGAGCAAAATCCTGTACCGATCTGGGATATGATCAGGATGGTTGCTACTACCAGGATCGTAATGCCCGAAACTCAGGTTAGGCTTTCTGCCGGAAGAACTCAGATGAGCAGGGAAGGGCAGGCAATGTGTTTCTTTGCAGGTGCAAACTCCATTTTTGCAGGGGATAAATTGCTTACTACCCCTAATCCAGATGTTAACGAGGATATGGAAATGTTCAAAATGCTGGGGTTGAATCCACAAAAACCATTCGTTAAGAAGGCACAGCCTGAGAGTGTG
>CAYWAB010000050.1:14548-16777 GCA_964456105.1 uncultured Christiangramia sp.
TCTCAATATCAGAGTAAAGGAGAGAAACCAAAATGGAGTAGGCCGGGTCATAAGATAGATCGTAATCTTCAGGCACAGGATAAGGCTAAGACAAAAGCCTAGTAAATTCAGGGTAAACTTTGATTAGGAGTCAAAATTTTGACATGAGTATCATTAATATTTGTCTTCTCCTAGGTAGTCGTTTAAGGTGATTCAGCATTAAATTTAGGTGTGGAGATTACTCAAGACCAAATGTGAATTATAGCCTTTCTATGCAGCTCTTTCTCAGTCCAATTTTTTATTATGCTGAATAGATCTGAATAAAAATTCTGAAGGGAGAAGCCTCCAATCGACAGATCCTTCAATGAAATATGAAACTGCAAGTTTATCCTTAACTTTGTAATCATTGGAACCAATACCCCGAAATAAACCGATTTTTGATCGGCTTTTTGGAATAAAGCTTGCTTAAATTTTTCTAACCTAAGTGTAGGGAAACTAGATATGATTAATTTAAATAGAAAGAACTCCAATAGCTACTGGAACTGATTATTGAAGAATGAAAAAATGAAACTGAATCCAATACCAAGAGTTAAAACTATTACTAAAGAAGAGTTTCTGAGGGATTTTGTAAATCCTCAAAAACCTGTGGTCATTGAAAAACTAATAGAGGACTGGCCTGCTTATAAAAAATGGAACATGGATTATATAAAGCAGCTTGCCGGGAATAAAACGGTGCCTTTATATGATGACAGGCCAATTTCTTCGGAATATAAGTTCAATGAGCCTCATACTGAAATGAAGATGTCTGATTATATTGATCTTCTTCAGTCCAGGCCTACAAAATATCGCATTTTTCTTTATCATTTGATGAAGGAAGTGCCTAAGCTACAGGAAGATTTCAAATTCCCAAAAGTAGGTCTTCGATTCATTAAGCAATTGCCTATGCTTTTCTTCGGGGGAGAAGATTCGAAGGTTTTTATGCATTACGATATAGATTATGCAAATATTCTCCATTTTCATTTTCATGGAAAAAAGCAATGTATTTTATTTCCTCCTTCTCAAAGTAAATACCTATACAAGGTGCCTCACGCCCTAATATCACGGGAAGATATAGATTTTACTGAACCTGACTACGAGAAGTTCCCTGCGTTGAAAATGGCTGAAGGCTTTGTCACTGAGCTTAAGCATGGGGAAACCCTTTACATGCCGGAAGGATATTGGCACCAGATGACTTATTTAACTCCCGGCTTCTCCATGAGTCTTAGGGCTACCCCAAGAACGCTTACAAACTTCTCCAAAGCTGTTTATAATTTGATCTTCATGAGGCATTTTGATAATTACATGAGGAAATTGAGAGGGCAAAAATGGATCGATTATAAGAATGAAGAGGCTGTAAAAAGAACCCATAGGAAAAATAACCTCAAGGTATAAGTTCATTCACGCAATCGAATACTAGGCTGGATTCATATCCTTTTCTAAGAAGATGATCTGCCAGCTTTTTCTTTTTTTTAAAACTATTGATTTCCCGGATCTTCATGAGCTTTTTTTCGGCCAGGTTATAAAGGGATTCACGGTAAAGCTTCTCGTCGATTTCTTTAAGTGCGAGCCTTTGAATAGAGGAAGAAATTCCGCGTAAATTTAATTCCTGAACTATCTTTACTCGCCCCCACTTTTTTATTCTGAACTTTCCGCTTACGAAGCTTCTTGCAAAACGTTCTTCGTTCAGAAAGCCTTCTTGCATGAGTTTGATGATTATTTTCTCTTTTGCCTCTGGGATCATCCTCATTTCGGTAAGTTTATCTTCTACCTCCTTTTGAGACCTGTCTCTGTATGCACAGTAATGCATCAGCTTTTTTAGAGCTTCGTCAACGGTATAAGATTTCTGGTTGTTTTTCATTTTTTCAGTATAAAATTTCTGAGTTTTATGAATAGAAAAATGAGCATTGCCAGGAGCCATAAAGTAAAAAAGACTACCTCGCCAGCGATATGATAATAGTCTGCTCCAATATTAAAAGAAAAGAAATCTCCAAAGAATGTGAAGCCAAGCAGGAGTGTGATAATACTAATGAGGATGGAATATTTATTCATCACCCCAAATATAAAATTTTGGTGATAAGCGCAAGAATGTTGTTTGAGTAGATTTGAGGTAAAGGCATAAAAAAAACGCCTTCCAATTTCTTGAAAGGCGTTAGTTATTATTTGATCACTTTCCCGTCTTTATCGTGAAAGTGGTACTCTAAATACGTGTAA
>CAYWAB010000051.1:0-16576 GCA_964456105.1 uncultured Christiangramia sp.
TAGCTATTGATTCAAAAAAGAGATCTATTGGAAGATTTAATTTTTGATTTTTAGGTTTCTCCTGTAAGCGTAGGATATCCCCTTCCAAAACGAGATTATTTGCGGGTGGGATGAGATAGATCCTGCCATACTCGATTTCCATCTCATCGGTTATCTGAACGATCGGAAGATTTGTATTTTTCTTTAGCAATTCCCCCATCATACTTTTATAATCTGGAGATAAATGCTGAATCACTACATAGGCATTCTTATCAGTAGCAGGAATATTTTTGAAAAATGACTTTAAAGCTTCAAGTCCTCCGGCACTTGCTCCAACTGCAACGATCCTGGGTTGTTCTTCCAATTTTTCCTTCGTCCTTAAGGACTTAGGAGTTTCTTTCATACTTTTCATTCAGCTCACTAGTAGATTTTAAGATAATTAACGAATTAGGATCGTATTCAGCCAGTCTTAATAGCTAAGCATATAAACCACAACATCCCAAATCTAACAAATCCTGAGGAAATGAGTTAATCCGCCATTATTGACCTGACATTATTACAGAAAATTGCCATTTCTGCAAATATTCTCAATTTCGTAATTTTTTAAAGAATAAATAACATTTCTTTAAGAAGTTGTTACGAAATCCTTTGAGTTCTTATTTATGCCTAAATAAGAAATCTGCAATCATGTAAGCCTAAAATTGGATAATTACTGTTTTAGGGTCTTTTTCATTGCAAGCTCCACACCAAAACCTCATTTATTTTTAAGATAAAATAGTAGGTTTTATATTTTTATTAAGCTCAGCTTATAGAAAAACAAGCTAACTTCTTCTTGTTAATAAGACTTAATGGATTCCATTTTTTATTGTCGCACGGTCTTTGCGCTTATCAGGCGAATATTTATCGGCAGAAAGCCAAAAACATTTGAACCTAAAAATTAAAGATGAAAACATTAGTTATTGGAGCAGGAAATATGGGATTAACTTATGCAGAGGGAATGGCCTCTTCTGCAATGCTTAATAGAAGAAACCTTATGGTTTTCGATAAATCTGCAGATGTCATTGCCAGATTGAGCAAGTTAGACCATTTTGACGTTTACGAAAAACTAGAAGAATGCCTGCCCGAAGCAGATATCGTTTTTATTGCAGTGAAACCTTACCACTGCGACGAGTTATTTGAAGAGATGGAACCTATGGTGAACGACGAACAAATCTTTGTTTCATTAATGGCAGGGGTAACTATAGGCAAAATCCAAAAAGGACTTGGAATTAAAAAGGTGGTACGTTCTATGCCGAACCTTCCTGCCCAGGTAGGAAAAGGTGTCACTTCATATACCGAATCTAAAGAAGTTTCCAGAGTGGAACTTTTAATGGTTCGTAACCTATTAGATACAACCGGAGAATCAATTCATGTCAAAAATGAAAAGTATATCGATGCCTCCACGGGTATTTCCGGAAGCGGACCTGCTTATGTATTCTATTTCATGAATTCAATGCTAGAAGCAGCACTGAAAATGGGATTTTCGAAAAACGACTCACGAGTCCTTGTAAGTCAAACTTTCGAAGGAGCGGTGGAATTGTTCAACCGCAATGATCTAAGCCCTGATACCTGGATGGAACGAGTAGCCTCCAAAGGAGGAACAACCAGGGCGGCACTGGATTCCATGGATGACAATAATGTAAAAGAACTTATCAAAGAAGCTGCTTATGCTGCATTTGATCGTGCTGTAGAACTGGGAGAAGAAAAATAAAGCTAAGATTTTAATATTCAATATATGGACAATAAAAGAAGGATAGTTGTAAAAGTTGGTACGAATGTAATGACCAATAAAGACAACAGAATTTTAGGACCAATATTAAAAAGTCTGGTGAGACAGATAGCCACTCTTTATGAGGAAGACATTCTGGTAGTTCTCGTTTCTTCAGGTTCGGCTATAGCTGGTAAAGAAATACTTGGAGAAATTAACATCAAAGACGAAAGTAAAAGAAGACAGGTATATTCTTCTGTAGGTCAACCGAGAATGATGCGCCACTATTACAGTATTTTCCACGATTATGGAATGAGATGCGCGCAGGTGCTTGCCACTAAAAGAGATTTCAGCCCAGGGATTCACCGGGAAAACATGATAAACTGCTATGAATCGCTACTCTCTGAAGGGATTATACCCATTGCGAACGAAGATGACGCAGTTTCTGTAACAATGTCTATGTTCTCTGATAATGACGAACTAGCAAGTCTTGTAGCTGAACTGATAGGTGCGGAGAAACTTATCATACTTAGTGATACGGAAGGTTTATACACCGGCCATCCTGAAGATGACGATTCAGAAAAACTGAATAAAGTACAGGTAGACGAGAATGTTGAGAAATATGTACAGGAATCTGATAAGGGTGAAGGCGAAGGCCGCGGAGGTATGGAATCTAAAGTAAAAATCGCGAAGGAAACCGCTTCCAAGAACATCACTACTTATATAGCCAATGGAAAACGAGATAATGTTATTCTCGATATCATGGCTGGAAAACCAGTTGGTACAAAATTTACCTCCTAATATTTTTAATAATTAGAAAAAGAAGGAAAAATGAAATTGATTAAAACTGAAACTAAGAATAATGTCCTGAAATCCATGATGAACATCCTGGATAAAAGACGTGAAGAAATCATTGAAGCCAATATAAAGGATCAGGAAGCATTTAGCAGAGACGACCAGGCTTTATATGACAGGCTTGTCGTGGATAATAAGAAAGTAGACGATATGATTCGTTCTGTTAAAGAGGTAATGGAACAGCAAGATCCTGTGGGTCAGGTTATCGAACACCGCACACTGGATACTGGTCTTGATATTACCAATAAAACGGCACCTTTTGGAAATATCCTTATTATATACGAATCCAGGCCTGATGTTACAATTGAAGCTGCTGTACTTGCCTTCAAAGCAAATAACAAAATTTATCTAAAAGGAGGTAAAGAAGCCATAAATAGTAATAAGATCCTTGAGAAATGCTGGCATGAAGCACTTAAGGAAAATGGTCTGGAAAAAGACTGGATAAAGTTGTTACATATGGACCGGACCGAAACCCAGGAATTCTTGAAAAATCCACCGGAGCAATTAGATCTAATCGTACCCCGTGGAGGAGAGAGACTTATCGGCTTTGTGAAAGAACATGCTACCGGAGCAGTTCTCGTAAGCGGACGTGGAAATAATTTCCTATATGTTTCCAAAAATGCTGATTTCGAAGTAGCCAAAAAAGTAATGCTAAACGCCAAGATCGATAAGATCTCGGGATGCAATGCATTAGATAAGGTGTTGGTAGATAAGAACATTGAAGATTTTGAAGGTAAATTAAAAGAACTTCAAAAGCTTTTCAAGGAAAATGAAGTTTCTATTTTGGTTGATGAAGAAGTTTCGAAAATTCTTACCAATGAAGATAAGATTCCATCTGAAGATACCTGGTATGAGGAATTTCTTGCAATGAAGATTGTAATAGGAGCAATTGACGGACTGGATAGCGCGGTTGATAAGATCAATAAATATTCTGGTGGTCATTCAGCTTCCATTATTACAAAAGATAAGAACGAAGCTCTAACTTTCATGGAGCAGGTAGACAGTGCTGCAGTATATCATAATGCCTCCACAAGATTCACCGATGGTGGACAAATGGGAGTAGGTGCAGAATTGGCTATTTCCACAGATAAACTTCACCATAGAGGACCATTAGGCCTAAAACAATTGGTAACCAATAAGTATTATGTTCTCGGTGAAGGACATGTAAGAGTTTAAATCGAAATAATATAATTCGAATTAAAGGTGCCATACGGCACCTTTTCTTATTTTTGAGCTGTAACGATTTAATAATAAGTTAGTCCAATTAAAAAAAAGAACTTTATGAAGAAAATACTAATGGGTATTACGGTGGTATCCTTACTTTTTTCCTGTAAAACCCAGACCGTAACACAACCTGAACAACCAATAATTGCGACAATAGACCTAGTAAATGTAGAGAATGACAAAGTATGGGTAATTGTAGACCCGGATCGATTTACAACCGAAAGTACCACTTTCTTCATTCCAAAGACGGTTCCCGGTACTTACTCCGTGGATAACTATGGAAAGTTTTCTGAAAATTTTAAGGCACTGGACCATAAAGGCAATGAGATCCCGTTTGTGAAGCTAGATGAGAATAGCTGGACAATCGAGAATGCTAAAGATCTGGACAAGGTAATGTACCAGGTTAATGATTCTTTTGATTGGGAAGATGAAGGTGGAGTATATTCCATGGCAGGAACAAACATTCTGGAGGATAAGAATTTCCTGTTGAACCTTCATGGATTCGTTGGTTATTTTCAAAATATGAAGGAAGAGAATTATCGTTTGGTAATCGAACGTCCTTTAGACCTGATTCCGGGGACTTCCCTAACGGTAAATGAAACCAGAACTAATGATGGCGCCAACTCAGCGACCGATATTTATAATCTTAGCAGGTATTTCGAGGTGATCGATAATCCAATTATGTATGCTGAACCGGATACCACCAGGATCCAGGTTCAGGGAATGGAGGTTCTATTAGATGTTTATTCTCCTAATGATAAGTTTTCAGCGCAGGACCTCAAACCAGCAATTGATAAGATGATCTCTGCTCAAAAAAGGTTTCTTGGAGATATCGATAATACCAATAAATATGCGATCCTTCTTTACCTTTCTGAAGATGACAAACCGGATGCAAGGAATTTCGGAGCCCTGGAACATCATACCTCCACGGTTGTTGTATTATCCGAATCCATGTCTAAGCAGGCTTTGGAAGAGTCTTTGACAGACATTGTTTCTCACGAATTCTTTCATATCCTAACTCCACTGAACATACATTCTAAAGAAGTTCACTATTTTGATTATAATGATCCAAAAATGTCTCAACATCTTTGGATGTATGAAGGAGTAACCGAATATTTTGCAAATCTTTTCCAGGTAAACCAGGGACTCATTTCAAACCAGGAGTTCTATAACAGGATGACAGAAAAGATTGATATCGCCAAGAATTTTGATGATACAATTCCTTTTACGGTAATGAGTAAAAACATCCTCTCTGATGAATATAAGGATAGTTATTATAACGTCTACCTCAAAGGTGCATTAATAGGAATGAGCCTTGATATCCGCTTAAGAGAACTAAGTGGAGGTAAAATGGGAATTCTGGACCTAATGAAAAAACTCAGTGAAAAATATGGAAAGAACAAACCATTTAATGATGATGATCTTATTAATGACATAGTTGAGCTTACCTATCCGGAGATCAGGGAATTCTTTGATACCTATGTTAGCGGCACCACTCCAATTCCATATTATGAATTCTTCTCAAAGGCAGGTTTAGAGCAACAAGAAATTATGTCTGAAGTTGATTACTTTATCAAGGGACAAAGTCCTTACATACGGGCAGATAGACAAACCATGGAAATCGTATTCAGAGAAGGTATAGAAATGAACAGCTTTCTTAAAGAGTTAGGAATCCAGGGTGGAGATATATTAAAAACCGTAAATGGTACAGAATATAATATTCAGAATGTTTACGATCTTATCTCAGCAAGTCAGAACTGGACAATTGGAGATCCCATTACCATGACGGTAAAAAGAAATGACGAAGAAGTTACCATGCAAGGAATCGTAACAGTTCCGATGGATAAAGATTTAAAGTTAGTGGCTAAACAAAATGCAAATGGTGAGGAGATAGAACTCCGCAATGCATGGCTAAAAGGCTAAAATCTTAAAAGATTCTAATGATAAAACGGCAGGGTTTTCCTGCCGTTTTTTTTATTCCTGAGACTGAGAAAACCACTTAACTTATTATCTTTAGTAATTAGAAAAACTAACCAGCCCATGGAAATCCCAATGCTTCAGGATATTGTAATAATTTTAGGTCTTTCTATCCTGATTATTCTGGTCTTTCAAAAACTTAAATTACCTGCTATATTAGGCTTTTTGCTCGCCGGGATCATAGCCGGCCCATACGCCTTCAACCTCATAAGTTCGCAACACGAGGTAGAATTGCTTTCTGAAATAGGGATCATTTTTCTACTATTCGTTATCGGAATTGAATTATCATTAAAAGGACTCGCCTCCATAAAAAGGATCATTTTCCTTGGAGGTGGTTTACAGGTTGGAGGAACCATTCTTATTTCTGCCGGAATATCCTATTTGATTGGACTTCCAGTAAACACCTCAATATTTATAGGATTTCTTTTTAGTTTAAGTAGTACCGCCATCGTATTGAAACTGCTTCAGGAAAGAGGAGAAATAACTTCACCCCATGGCCGGATAGGCCTCGGAATTCTGATATTTCAGGATATAGTTGTAGTTCCTATGATGCTCTTTACCCCAATACTGGCTGGAGAAACCCCAAACATTCTTTCTACCATTGCCATAATGGCCTTGAAAATCCTCGTAGTATTAATATTGGTATATATCCTGGCACGTTATGTAGCCCCCAAGATTTTTGGGTTGGTTGTTCAAACTAAAAATCAGGAACTATTTATACTTACTGTGGTAGTATTCTGTTTTGGTGTGGCATGGCTTACCTCAACAGTTGGCTTATCACTTGCTTTAGGAGCATTTTTTGCCGGATTGATAATTTCTGAATCAGATTATAGTCACCAGGCTACTGCTAACGTGCTTCCCTTTCGGGAGATTTTTATCAGTTTTTTCTTTATCTCGGTAGGTTCATTGCTGAATCTGGATTTCTTTTTAAGCAATATTGTCAACATCATATTATTAGTTGTAGGTGTTATTCTGCTTAAAATGACGGTGGTTGGATTGACGGTTCTTCTATTGAAATACCCTCCCAGAACCATATTCCTGGCTTTATTCAGTCTGTTTCAGGTTGGAGAATTCTCGCTATTGTTATCTGGAGTTGGAAAAGAAAGTGAAATAATTCCTGAGAACGTTTACCAGTATTTTCTCGCCATTTCAATCATTACCATGGGAATAACCCCATTTTTAATATCCTATGCTCCAAAGATCACCTATTCCTTACTCAAAGCACCGGTACCTTCAGCAGTAAGAAAACGTCTCGAGAATATAAAAACGAGCTCAAAGGTGGAAGAAGATTTTTCCGAGGAGAATTTACATGATCATCTGGTAATAATAGGCTACGGAATAAATGGAGAAAATATATCTAAAGCGGCCCGTAGAGCCGAGATCCCGTATGTGATCCTAGACACTAACCCAGATACATTCAAAAAAGCGCAGGCGAAAAAAGAACCCATTATCTTTGGCGATGCAACCAATCTAACGATTCTTAAACATGCGCATGTTCAAGAGGCAAGGGTTATAGTTATCGCTATATCAGACCCCGGTGCAACTAAAAAGATACTTACTAGTATCAGGCAGTTCACTCAAACGGCAACAGTAATAGTAAGAACTCGGTATGTAAGGGAAATTGAAGAAGTGATCAAGCTGGGAGCCGACGAAGTAATTCCCGAGGAGTTCGAAACCTCCATCGAGATATTTACAAGGGTTTTAAAAAAATATCTTGTTCCCTTTGATGAAATCCAGGAGTTCATCAACCAGATCAGGTCTTCAGATTATGAAATGTTAACCTCAATAAAGAAAAAACCTCATTCCCCTGCTTTGCAGCATTTGAATATTCCAAACAGGGAAATTGTGACCTTGAAGGTGCAACGTGACAATAAAAAAATTGTAGGAAAAAGTATAGAGGAATCCGGAATAGGAAAGAATTACCATGTTACGGTGCTTACCATTCAACGAGACCGAAGATATCTCACAGAGATTTCCCCTCAAACTGAAATTCAACAAGGTGACCTATTATATCTTTTTGGGCATCCCAATAACATTAATCACCTGAATAAACTTCTTTCCTTCTAAAAAAAATTGATTTTAATGGACCGAATGATTACCCTGATTGAGGTATTTAATTTCTCACCATTTATTATTTATCTTGGGGGCATCTGTGAAACAACAATTAATTTATAATGTATTCCTGGATCACGATCCAATAGACAAAAATGAATACCCTAAACTTTTATTACTAAAATGAAAAAGAATTATTTCTTACTAGCATTTATTCTATCAGCATTTTTGAGTTATGCTCAAAAAGTTGAAATTCCAGTAGACACTTCAGTAGTCACACAACATTCGGTGATGATTAATGGGAAATCTATTAATTATACCGCTGAAACAGGCATGATTCCATTATGGAACGAACATGGTGAGCCTAGTGCCAGCATTTTTTATACTTATTATACCAGAAACGGTATAAAAAATACCGAAAACAGGCCCTTAGTTATTTCGTTTAACGGAGGACCAGGGTCAGCCTCGGTATGGATGCATATTGCCTACACAGGACCCAGGGTGCTGAAAATCGATGATGAAGGTTTTCCTGTACAGCCTTATGGTATAAAAGAAAATCCTCATTCCATATTAGATGTTGCTGATATCGTATATGTAAATCCTGTAAATACAGGATTTTCCAGACCTATTCCTGATGCTGAAGGAAAAGTAGACCGGGAGAAATTCTTCGGAGTACAGGCTGACATTGAATATCTTGCTGAATGGATCAATACTTTCGTTACCAGAAAGAACAGGTGGCTTTCCCCGAAATATTTGATCGGCGAAAGTTACGGTACAACGAGGGTTTCAGGGCTAGCTCTTGAACTACAGAACAGTCAGTGGATGTATCTTAATGGGGTCATCCTTGTTTCTCCTACTGAAATTGGTTTGGACCGTGAGGGTCCTGTCGAAATCGCCAATAGACTCCCTTACTTCGCAGCAGCTGCCTGGTATCATGATATGCTTCCGGATGAGCTACAAAGAAAAGATCTTGATGAGTTACTCCCGGAAGTTGAGGAATATGCAATAAACCGACTTTTACCGGCACTTATCAAAGGTGGATTTATGGAAGAATCTAAAAAAGAAGAGGTTGCTGAAAAAATGTCTTATTACTCGGGAATTTCAAAAAAGGTTATTCTTCAAAACAACCTGGAAGTTCCTTTTGGATTTTTCTGGAAAGAACTTCTTCGTGAGAAAGAAGGTTATACAGTAGGAAGACTGGATTCAAGATACCGTGGAATAGACGCTAAGGAAACGGGAGAATATCCAGATTATAATGCGGAGTTAACTTCCTGGTTGCATTCATTTACTCCAGCAATAAATCATTATTTAAGAGAAGATCTTAATTTTAAAACTGACCTAAAATATTTCATGTTCGGACCGGTACACCCGTGGGATCGTAGCGGTAATAATACCGGAGAAAATCTTAGGCAGGCAATGGCCCAGAATCCTAATCTGGATGTACTGATACAGTCAGGATATTTTGATGGTGCCACGACTTATTTTAATGCAAAATATTCCATGTGGCAACTCGATCCAAGCGGAAAGATGAAAGACCGCCTCAGTTTTAAAGGATACCGAAGCGGACATATGATGTATTTAAGAAGTGAAGACCTTAAAAAGGCGAATGATGATCTCAGAGCCTTCATTGAAAGAACACTTCCAAAAGAAGGTCAGCCGGCAAAATACTAAATCAGGTTAACTTAAAAGATATCCCTTCAGATCTTGATAATTATTGATCTGGAGGGATTTTTTTTGCTTATCCATTATGCTCTTAATCGAATCTGGAATAGCTATTTTTTCCTTGATCACTCCTTCAACCGTCTCCAGGAACTTAACCGGATGAGCTGTTTCCAGAAACACTCCATAATGATCTTCATGTGAAGCCTGAAATTTATCCAATCCAAGATATCCAACGGCGCCATGAGGATCCATCAAATAACCAGTTTTATCATACACTTCCTTGATGGCATTCTCTGTCTCCTGATCACTAAAACTATAAGCGGAAAAATGTTCTTTTAAAGAATCTATTCTCTTATTGAAGATCTGAAGGATTCGCACAAAATTACTTGGATCGCCCACATCCATGGCATTCGAAATTGTGGAGATACTTGGTTTAGGCTCATATTTTTTGGTCCTAAGAAAATCAACTACGGTATCATTCACGTTATTTGAAGCTATGAAATGATCGATAGGAAGCCCCATTTCCCTGGCTAATATGCCCGCGCAAATATTTCCGAAATTACCGCTGGGAACAGAAAAAGCCAGTTTTAGATCCTCATCATGAAGCTTTTTATAGGCAATGAAATAATAGAACATTTGAGGTAACCATCTCGCTACATTAATAGAATTAGCAGAGGTTAATTTTCTTCTAGTTATTATTTGCTCATCGAGAAAAGCTTTTTTAACCATAGCCTGGCATTCATCAAAGGCACCATTAACCTCCAATGCTGTAATATTTTGCCCTAAGGTTGTAAGTTGCTTTTCCTGGATTTCACTTACCTTGTTCTTTGGATAAAGGATTACTACATCTACCCCTTCAACACCAAGAAAACCATTTGCAACTGCGCCGCCAGTGTCTCCTGAGGTAGCAACCAGGACCGTAACTTTTCCCAGATTACCCTTCTTACTGAAATATCCTAAACTTCCGGCCATAAACCTGGCACCAACATCCTTGAAAGCGAGCGTTGGACCGTGAAAAAGTTCCAGGCTAGCTTTTTTTTCAGTAATTTCAACAATAGGAAAATCAAAATCCAGGGTACCTTCAATGATTCTGGCTAGATCATTATGGGGAATCTCTTTACCCACATAGTCCTTTATCACATTAAAAGCGATCTCAGTATCAGATAAGTCTGGCAGTTCATTTATAAAAGATCTCGATAGCTTGGGAATTTTTCCAGGGAAATAAAGCCCCTTATCCGGAGCGATTCCCCGAACCACCGCGTCTTCAAAATTCGCGATATGATCCCTATTGTTTAAACTGAAATACTTCATAATATCTTTACTCCTTTTTTATTTATTCCTGATAAGTGAAGATCGAATTCAATATCCTTTTTAGCATAGAACTCCCGGAACACATCTCTTACTTTTTCTGCCACCTCGTCTCCTTTGCACAAAGCATATACAGAAGGACCTGAACCTGAAATACCAAAGCCAAGAGCCCCACTGTTCATGGATAACTCTTTTAATTCCTGAAAATACGGAATGAGAATAGATCGGATTGGTTCAACAATGTCATCTTTAAGGCTACGACCCAAAAGTTCATAATCTCCAGTATACAAAGCACTGACAAAAGCACCAAGGTTTCCCCACTGGTTGATTGCCTTTTTCAGGCTAACGTTTTGTTTGATAATGGATCGTGAATCCTTTGTTTTGATCTCAATTAGAGGATGAAGTATTACCATTCGTAATTCTTCCGGAACAGGCAGGCTCAAAACTTCCAGGGGCTCATAACTCCTAACCAGACTAAACCCGCCAAGAAGTGCAGGTGCAACATTATCTGCGTGAGCATTTCCACTGGCAAGAAGTTCTCCTGCCATAGCAAACTCTATAAGCTTTTTGTTATCAAAAGGTTCTCCCAGTAATTTATTTACTGCGAAAACTGCTCCCGCTGAACTTGCCGCACTACTACCGATACCACTGCCAGCTTTTATCTTCTTATGAATTTCAATATCGAATCCAGTCTTGGATCCAAGTTTCATCAATAAGGCTTTTACCGCGACTCCAGCAACATTTTCATCGACATTCAAAGGAATATCCTGTCCGGTGATCTTAGTAATTTTAACCGTTCCTTCATTATTCTTTCGAATCACCATTTCATCACCAACATTATCCAGGCAGCACCCCAGAACATCAAATCCACAGGATAGATTGGCCACCGTCGCAGGTGCGAATATCTTTAATTCTTGCATAATTTATTTCTTTCCTATTCTAATGATATCGGCAAAAATTCCGGAAGCAGTTACTTCAGCCCCTGCTCCCGCTCCTTTGACTATCAAGGGTTGCTGGGAATACCTGTCGGTAAAGAATAAAACTATGTTATCACTTCCACTCAGATTGGCAAAAGGATGATGTGCTCCCACTTCCTGCAGCCCCACTTTTGCTTTTCCATTCTCAAGTTGAGCAACATATTTAAGTTCGGCATTATTATTCACTGCCTTCTCGTAGATCTTTTTAAATTCAGGTTCATCCTTTTTCAGTAATTCGAAAAACTCCTCGTTGGTATCCGAATTCAAACTTTCTTTGGAAAGGAAATCTTCTCTTTCTATGTCCTCCAATTCAAGTTTCAATCCGCTTTCCCTTGCAAGAATGAGGATTTTTCTTGCTACATCCACTCCACTAAGATCGATCTTCGGATCCGGTTCGGTATATCCCTCTTTCATTGCAGTTTCCACCACTTTATAAAACGGCTCAGAGGCGTCATAATTATTAAAAACAAAATTAAGACTTCCTGAAAGCACTGCCTGGATCTTCTTTATCCTGTCTCCTGAAGCAACGAGGTTTTGTAAGGTATCAATGATAGGTAAACCTGCTCCAACATTTGTCTCATATTGAAAGGAAGCTCCATATTCCCTTGTAAGATCCTGTAGATGCTGATAATTTCCGAAAGAATCTGCACAGGCGATCTTATTACAGGTAACCACAGAAACTGAATTTTCCAGATAATGTTTATACCATTCTGAAATTTCCTGACTGGCGGTATTATCCACAAAAATACTGTTCCTTAGGTTATACTCTTTTACCCTGTTAAAAAACTCATTCTTATTGGCAGGCTCTCCATTTTTTTCAAGATTATCTTCCCAATCATTTAAATTGAGCCCATCTTCATCGAAAAGCATCTTTCTGGAATTGGAAATAGCAAGTACCCGAACCTTTAATCGTAGTTTTTCTAATAAATAATCTTCCTGTTTTTTTAACTGGGCCAATAATTTACCACCTACATTTCCTACACCGGTAATAAAAAGGTTGAGCTCTTTTGAAGGTACTTCAAAGAATTGTTCGTGTAAGGTATTTAATGCCTTGGTAACGTCCTTTTTTGCAATTACTGCAGATATATTCCTTTCGGAGGAACCCTGGGCTATGGCCCTTATATTAATATTATTGTTACCCAGCGCACTGAACATCTTCCCGCTAAGACCGTGATGACTCTTCATTCGATCACCTACCAATGCAACAATAGCGACATTATCCTCGATTTGGACAGGTTTAATCTTTTTAAATTTAATTTCAGCATCGAAGGATTCGTCTAGAGCTTCTTTTGCTTTTTCAGCTTCATCTGCCTTGACGGCTATACAGATACTATGCTCGGAAGATGCCTGAGTGATCAATACCACATTAATATTTTCCTGAAACAGAACTTCAAAAAACCGTTTTGAAAAACCTGGGATCCCAACCATTCCACTACCTTCTATATTCAATAACTTTATAGAATCGATATGAGTGATGCCGGTAACCCATCTGAAATTCTTCTTACTTGATTTTGAAATTATAGTGCCAGGTTCGTCTGGTTCGAAGGTATTCTTTATATGAATCTCGATTTGTTTATCCAGTAAAGGCTGTAAAGTTGGAGGGTAAAGTACTTTCGCTCCAAAATGTGACAGCTCCATCGCCTCTTCATAGGAGATGTGCTTTAGTGAATAAGCATGAGGGACAAGATTAGGATTAGCCGTAAACATACCATTTACATCTGTGTAGATGAGTACTTTGTCAGTATTAAGAGCACCTGCTATGAGTGCAGCTGTAAAATCTGATCCTCCTCTTCCAAGGGTACTTGGAACGCCTTGATCATTTTTAGCAACAAATCCTGGTACGACAAAAAGATCCGCTTTATTTTCCTTATAAAAGCTAATAAGGTTGGCATTCGTTTTTTGGTAATTAACCTGTACCTTTTCATTCAAGTTCTTACAAACTATCAGATCCCTGGAATCGGCGAATTTAGTATCCACACCAAGGCTATTGAAATATTCACCTATGATGAGGGTACTCAGAATTTCCCCAAATCCTGAAATCACATGTTTGGTCTTGTCTGAGAGTTCATTTAGTAGAAAAACACCTTCATAAAGTGTTTCCAACCGGTTAAACTGATTCTTTACCTTACTTAAAATACTGCTTTGAGCTGTTACCGGAATCAGTTCCCTTACCGCTTCCAGATGTCTATTTTCATTTTTTTCTAAAATGGCTTTATAACTAATATCTTCTCTTGCTGCAAGCTCAGCCATAAGAAGGAGGTCATTAGTGACTCCTCCAAAAGCTGAAAAAACTGAGATAACTGAGTCTTTTTTGAGATGATTTTGGACTGTTTTTGCGACCAATTTGATACGGTCTGGTGAGGCGAGAGATGAACCGCCAAATTTCAGGACATACATAACTGAAATTATTTATTAAAAATTAATATTTAGAAAATTAATACAGGTACGGACGGAAAGTTATATATAAAAGACCCCAAAAGGGGTAATTCGTGTAGCAATAGCCATAGTAATAAAACCGCCTCCTAAGACAGTTAAACTATTGATATTTTCCTGTATTCTATTCACGAAGCTTTAATTATTAAGCTAGAATAAAGGTATTCAAATTAATTTATCAGAAAAACTTTTTATAACAAACCTTAATATAATTATCAGATTGTCAATTTAATACATCAAAAAAGCCTGATAATTCAAATTACCAGGCTTTTTCTAAGAAGTTTTTGAATATCCTATAATCCGCTTATATAACTTCCGTAAAGATCCTTAAACTGCATCCCTTTAGAGAATCTTTGTTTACTTAACTTTTTATATTCGACCAATGCCCATAACAAGAATTCCTTCATGAAATAACGATCCTCTTTTACAAGACCTTGCTGATATTTATCAATCAGATCATTCAAAGGTTTTATGGAATCAAGTTTTTCTCTGTACTCCTTATCGGTAATATCATCAGGTAATTCGAATCCACTACTATCAAAAAACCACTCCACAAGATCATCGTAGGCAGTTTTCTCATCCGGCTTCTGAAGTTTTTCTATTTTTGGAAAGTAGTTCGGGAACAAGGATTTTACCGCTTCACCTATTAATTGAGTGGCTACAAAAGCAGCACCTTCCTGTTCACCTTCATAGACCAGCTCTACTTTTCCGGTGATTGCAGGAATAACTCCAAGAAAATCACCAAATCGAATAGAAGTGGTTTCCTCGTTATTTTTTATAGCCCGTCTTTCCGCTGTACTTAAAAGATTTTCAAAAGCTGTGATACTCATTCTGGCACTAACACCACTTTTGTGGTCTATGTATTCACTATCTCTGGCCTCAAAACTTATTTGTTCCAGAAGATCCTTTGCTATTTCAGGCACATGAATCATTTGCTTTTGCCTCTCATCGAGATTTGCCTCCTGGGCAGTAATGATCTTAGCAGTTTGGATATCTTCAGGATAGTGAGTAAGTATTTGAGAACCTATCCTATCCTTCAGAGGGGTAACAATACTTCCTCTATTCGTATAATCCTCAGGGTTTGCAGTGAACACAAATTGCATATCCAATGGCAATCTTAATTTAAACCCCCGTATTTGAATATCCCCTTCCTGTAAAATATTAAAAAGAGCCACCTGAATTCGTGCCTGAAGATCGGGAAGCTCATTAATTACAAAAATACTACGGTTAGCACGTGGTATCATTCCAAAATGAATTACCCTGTCATCAGCATAACTAAGTCTAAGGTTAGCCGCTTTAATCGGGTCTACATCTCCTATTAAGTCTGCCACGGTCACATCTGGTGTGGCAAGTTTCTCAAAAAATCTGCTTTCTCTATGAATCCAGGTAATTGGAGTATCGTCTCCTTTTTCATTGATTAGATCCTTTGAATAACGACTTATAGGTTTTAAGGGGTCATCATTAATTTCTGAACCTTCAACAGCAGGGATCCATTCATCAAGAAGCTTTACCATTAAACGAGCCAGCCGCGTTTTTGCCTGTCCTCTTAATCCCAATAAATTAATATTATGTTTCGAAAGAATAGCTCTTTCCAGTTCAGGGATAACACTGTATTCATAACCGTGAATACCTTCAAAGGTCTTTTCACCATTCCTTATTTTTACCTTAAGGTTTTCCCTTAGTTCTTCTTTTATACTTTTACTTTGATATTCTGACTTCTTTAAATCTCCCAAAGTCTTTATTGCTTCCTTTTTCATATTCATTTTTTATCCACGAATTCTTTTTTTTCTATTTACTTCGTAATCTTCAAAAATCATTTCTCCTAATCCTTTTAGCCCTGTATAAAAAGCTTTTCCCTGATTTGCTTCTGTAAACTCCTGAACAAATCTTGTAAGGTAAGGATCCTGGGCGATCATAAAAGTGGTAATTGGAATTCGCAATTTCCTGGCCTGTCTGGCTCTACTGTAACACTTATCTACTATGTAAGGATCCAAGCCCATACTATTTTTATAATAGGTACCATCCCGTTCTCTTATACAACTTGGTTTACCATCCGTGATCATAAAGATCTGCCTGTTTGTATTCCTTTTTCTTCTTAGGAGATCCATTGCAAGTTCAAGACCAGCTACTGTATTTGTATGATAAGGTCCAACCTTAAGGTAAGGTAATTCGGCAATTGAAATAGGCCATGCGTCGTTTCCGAAAACAAGAATATCCAGGGTATCTTTTGGATATCGTGTGGTAATTAACTCAGATAACGCCATTGCAACTTTCTTTGCCGGAGTGATCCTATCCTCACCATAAAGGATCATACTATGACTAATATCGATCATTAAAACAGTACTCATCTGGGATTTATAAT
>CAYWAB010000052.1:0-16064 GCA_964456105.1 uncultured Christiangramia sp.
ATTGGATGTTCCTTTAACAGCAACAGTTGCACCGGGAAGCGGACCACTTTCATCTGTCACCGTTCCGGACACTGTTTGTTGTGCGTTTACCATACTGACGAACAGAAAGGCAAGTGCACACAAAAGGCTCCTGAAAGTAATTTTTTTCATAAGAAATAGTTTTAGTTGGAGTTGTCTTAAATTGATTTCAAAACAGTAATAAAATTATACAAATAATTGTTAATAAAATTAATGAATATTAAAAATTATACGCAATCGTTTTCGCAAATTAAAAATAACATTCTTATTCATATAGTGTAAAACACGCCTAAATATATCTAATTTTTAAGTGAAAACAATAAAATTATCATATTCACAGCAATATAATGGCTAAATACGATATTCGAATATAGTAAAATCCTATTATCTTAAGTTAAAATTGTTAATAAGTATTAAAAACCTTAAGATAAAATAAAAGCCTTGTTATCATACCAAGGCTCTTCTATTAAATTGTTTATAAGGACATTGCTTTGCCACCGCCAAGTTCTGAAACAGGACCACATGGGATATATTGTCCTGGAATAGGGTCGTACCACATTACATTCTCGCCAACTTCCTCACTATTCTTCCATGCCCAGATTGCCAGCTGTCTTACAGCAGTAAGGTAGGCTAAGGCTCCTGCATCAGCATCTATTTCCATCTCTTCCTGCTGATCCTGAGCATCCTGGGTTTCTGTAGTTCTAGCAATAATCTCTTCCTGCTCCGCCGGACTGGCCTTTAAATACTTTCTAATTACGCCGTCAAAATCTTCAGGACTTCCTTCATCCTGCGATTTATTATGTTCTTTCTCAAAAGCACGGGAAAAAGCATCAGCCGACTGGAGAAACTTTGTTCTTTGACCTTCATCAGCCACCTCATTCATATAAGAATCAATGAACTGCGCTATATTAAGATCCCCTGCACCAGGAGTATCGGTTTTTGGGATAATAATCTCAAGGATGTTCTTTAGAGCAAAACCATGAGAAGCAGTTAAAAATGTTGGCTGCCAGTCATATTCAGGTTCGTTCTTACAACTTTGAAGTAAACTAAGTGTTGTAGGACCTACAATAATAGCTCCTGCTCCTAATCCTAAGTTTCGTATTGCTTGTCTTCTATTCATATTTCAGGATTTAAGCGTTGGATTTTTTAAAATTCTTTGAGGCATGATCTGCTGCTCTCGCTGTAAGCGCCATATAGGTAAGGGAAGGATTTACGCACGAAGCAGAAGTCATACAGGCACCATCGGTCACATATACATTAGGTACAGCGTGCACCTGGTTGTTACCATTAAGTACGGAGGTTTTAGGATCTCGGCCCATTCTGGCTGTTCCCATTTCATGAATTCCAAGACCGGGGGCTCCAATATCATCATAAGGGCTTATATCTTTGAAGCCGGCTTTTTCTAACATCAATACCGCCTGTTCTTGCATGTCCTTTCTCATTTTGAGCTCATTCTCCTTGAACTCAGCATCAAAGGTTATTGTTGGCAATCCCCATTCATCACGTTTATCGTAGTCAAGGGTCATTTTATTTTCATGGTAAGGAAGCGTTTCCCCGAATCCGAGAAGACCCATGGTCCAGCCACCTGGCTCTGTTAACTTTTTCTTTAATTCTTCACCGTAACCTAATTCGGCGATAGTATCCTGCCAGTTATCCCGGCTAGCACCACCCTGATATCCGTATCCTCTTAAGAAGTTAACGTCACTGTCCTGGCCTTGCAGGTTTCTAAATCTAGGAAGATAAATACCATTAGGCTTGCGGCCTTTATAATAGGAATCTTCAAATCCCTCATACTTACCGGAAGCACCAACTCTGAAATGATGGTCCATGATATTGTGACCAAGCTCTCCACTATCGTTACCCATTCCATCCGGGAAACGATCAGATCTTGATTGCATCAAGATACTAGTGGAAGCCATCGCCGAAGCACAAAGGAATATGACATTTGCATAATATTCGAATTCCTCCTTGGTCTCAGTATCGATAACTTTCACCCCTTTTGCTCTTTTGGTTTCAGGATCGTAAATAACCTCAGAAACTATTGAATATGGTCTAAGATCCATATTTCCTGTTCTGCTAGCCGCAGGCAGCGTGGAAGAATTACTGCTGAAGTATCCTCCATAAGGACATCCTCTTATACATCTGTTCCTGAATTGACAATTAGATCGTCCTTCGAATTTCTTATCACCTGTAATATGAGCAACCCGGCCTGCAGTCATTACCCGGCCATCAAAATTCTCATAAATACTTTCTCTTAAATAATCTTCAACACAGTTAAGCTCCATTGGAGGCAGGAACTGGCCATCCGGCAATTGAGACAGCCCTAACTTTTCACCGGAAATTCCCACATAGGATTCCACTTTGTCATACCATGGAGCTATATCCTTATATCTTATTGGCCAGTCTACTGCAATACCTTCTTTCTTATTAGCCTCAAAGTCCAGATCGCTCCAGCGATAACTGTGGCGTCCCCACATAATGGATCGTCCTCCAACGTGATAACCACGCATCCAGTCAAATCGTTTCGTTTCGTTATAAGGATGTTTTATATCATCAACAAACCAATGTTTGCTTGGCTCTGTGACCGTATATCCAGTTCTCGCCTGTTTATGCTGACGTTTCGCCTCTTCTCTTGGTACTTGCCCCTTATATTTATAATCCCAGGGATCATCATTCATTGTTGGATAGTCTTTTACATGCTCGACCATCCTGCCTCTTTCCAGAACGAGGGTCTTAAAACCTTTTTCGCATAATTCCTTAGCGGCCCAGCCGCCACTTATACCAGTACCGACAACTATGGCATCGTAGCTGTCATTTTCATAAAAGTTACTCACAATTCATTGCTTTATTGGTGAAAATATTAATCGAAGTCTGTCAAATATATAAATTTATGGCTATAATTTTACATCTTTAAAAAAAAGACTACTTTTAAAATTCATTTTTAACAAATCATAATTATAAACCAAATTTTCACATTTCTAGATGAACTTTAAATTCAATAAAGTATCATATCTATTGATACTCAGTGCATTAATATTGTCAATTAGTTTTTATTCCTGTAAAAACAAAAATCAAGAAACAGCTAGTGAAGTACCAGGTGAGGAAGTACAGCAATCTTCAGATTCCTTATTCTTTAAATTATCACTTGCACAATGGTCCCTTAATAGACCAATTTTCGCGGGTGAGCTGGATCCAATGGACTTTGCCCAAAGAGCTAACGAGCTAGGTTTTGAAGGATTGGAATATGTGACAAGTTTTTATGGGCAAAGAATTAATAGTGCTGAAGACCCTGAGGTCGAAATGCAAATAGTCCTGGATAGCCTGAAGGCCAAAAGCGAGGAATATAATATGAAAAACCTACTTTTAATGATAGACGGGGAAGGTGATCTTGCTACTATGGATGAAGCAGAAAGAAATCAGGCCGTGGAAAACCATAAAAAGTGGGTGGATGCTGCAAATTTTTTAGGATGCCACTCGATAAGAGTTAACCTTTTTGGAGAGGAAGTTCCGGAAGAATGGAAAAAAGCCGCAGCAGATGCCCTGACAAAACTCTCTGAATATGCCAAAGCTAAAAATGTAAATATCCTGGTTGAAAATCATGGATACCTTTCATCTAATATAGATCTGTTAGTGGAAGTAATGGAAATGGTAAACATGGACAATTGTGGGACACTGCCAGACTTTGGGAACTTCTGTCTTAAAAGAGAAGGCGGTGAAAGATGGGATGCAGAGTGTATTGAAGAATATCCAAAATATGAAGGAGTACGTAAGATGATGCCTTATGCTAAAGCCGTTAGTGCCAAATCCTATAGTTTCGATGAGGAAGGTGAAGAAGAAGTGATTGATTATAAGAGGATGCTGGAAATCGTTAAAAATGCTGGCTATACAGGATACATAGGGGTCGAATTCGAAGGAACCGAGGTCTCCCCTGAAAAAGGTATTTTAGCTACAAAGAATTTACTTATCAAAGCCGGAAAACAACTATAAATCAAAGTCCAGACCTAAAATGACAAAACTTGTTAGATTTCAGCTATCCCTAATGATGTTCCTCGAATTTTTCATTTGGGGAGGTTGGTTTGTTACCCTTGGAACTTTTCTAGGATATAATTTGGAAGCCACAGATGTCCAAATATCTACAGCATTTTCAACCCAGTCCTGGGGAGCTATAATAGCCCCTTTTATTATTGGACTAATTGCCGACAGGTTCTTTAATGCGGAAAGAATTCTGGGAATTCTGCACCTTATTGGCGCCGTATTGATGTATTTGATGTACAAGTCTACAGATTTTGCTGAATTTTATCCACTGGTTTTAGGTTATATGATCGCCTATATGCCAACACTTGCTCTAGTGAATTCAGTAAGCTTTAATCAAATGAAGGATCCTGCAAAAGAATTTTCATTCATCAGGGTCTTTGGAACTATTGGCTGGATCGTAGCTGGTTTGGTTATAAGCTATGTATTCTTTTGGGATTCTCCGGAAGCCAGACAGAACGGGATGCTTGAAAACACCTTTTTAATGGTAAGTATAGCTTCAGCGTTTTTAGGACTCTTTAGTTTTACTCTACCTAAAACCCCTCCTACTTCGGATAATTCCAAGAAAGTGAGTATAGTGGAAACTCTTGGACTGGATGCCTTATCCCTATTAAAGGATAAGAATTTCCTGATCTTCTTCCTGGCCTCCGTTCTTATTTGTATCCCTTTGGCTTTTTACTACCAGAATACCAATCCATTCCTTTCCGAAATCGGGGTGGAAAATCCAACTGGATTAATGACCATAGGACAGGTTTCTGAAGTACTTTTTATGTTACTTTTACCATTCTTCTTCAAAAGATTTGGATTCAAACTTACTATTATTGCGGGAATGCTGGCCTGGACTGCTCGTTACCTCCTCTTCGCTTATGGTGATACCGGTGAACTTATTTTCATGCTAATAATAGGGATTGCCCTTCACGGTATCTGCTATGATTTCTTTTTCGTTTCAGGACAAATCTATACCGATTTTAAAGCAGGCCCCAGATACAAGAGCTCTGCACAGGGGCTTATCACTCTGGCGACCTATGGAGTAGGGATGTTAATAGGCTTTTACGTGGCTGGTTTAATTTCTAATGCTTATGTTACGGGACCAAAAATGCACAACTGGGAAACCATATGGTTATACCCTGCAGCATTTGCGTTTGCAGTAATGATACTTTTCTCTTTATTTTTCAGGAATGAGAAGATCGATAAAAAAGATATAGAAATTTAAAAATTCATAAATCTTATGAGTAAAATAAAACTTGGAATTCTTGGCGGTGGTGAAGATTCTCTCATAGGCGTCCTTCACAGGGTTGCTGCTAATATGTTCGATCAATATGAGATTATTGGAGGAGCTTTTGATGTAGCGCACGAAAAAAGCATTGAATTCTCCAAAAAATTACAGCTTAACCCAAAAAGGATCTATAAGGATATAGACGATATGGTGGCTAAGGAAAAAGCGTTGCCAGAAGACGAAAGAATTCAGGTAGTTTCAGTTCTTACCCCTAATTTCCTGCATTTCCCGATGGCAAAAAAGCTTCTGGAAAATGGTTTTAATGTGATCTGTGAAAAACCACTTACAACCACATATGAGGAAGCCAAGATCCTTAAGGCTACACAGGAAAAAACCAGTGCTATTTTCGCGGTTACCTATACCTACACGGGATATCCAATGGTACGACAAATGAAATCCATGATAGCCAACGGGGAGATAGGAAAAATTCAAAAGGTTGATGTTCAATACTACCAGGGATGGATAAATCCTTTGATCCATGACAAAGAGAAAAGATCTTCAACCTGGAGACTTGATCCTGAAAAGTCAGGTATCAGCTGTTGTATAGGGGATATAGGAACCCATGCCTTCAATATGGCAGAATATGTTACAGGTATGAAGGTGAATGAAATCCTCGCAGATCTGAACTATCTGTATGAAGATAATCCTATGGATATCGACGGTACGGTGCTTTTAAGGTTTTCAGGGAGTACAAAAGGAGTTCTTAGAGCAAGTCAGATCGCTACTGGTGAAGAAAATAATTTCACGGTTAAAATTTATGGAGATAAAGGAGGATTAAAATGGGAACAGGAAAATCCTAATTATCTATATCTTCTTAAAGAGGATAAGGCCTTACAGGTTTTAAAACCAGGCCATGAATATAACAGTGAATTTTCCCTCGAAGGAACCAAATTACCTCCTGGACACCCAGAAGGTATTTTCGATTCTATGGGTAATATTTATCTTGGTATTGCAAATGCCATAAAAAAGAACGATAAATTCAAAGGAGCCTATCCTAAATTGGACGATGGCTTACGAGGAATGAATTTTATAGAAAAGACCGTCGCCTCTCATAAGAAAGGGAGTGTTTGGGTAAAAATGGAAGATTAATCGAAATAGATAAAATATGAAAACTATCAAAGGACCGGCTGTTTTTTTAGCCCAGTTCATGGATGATAAAGAACCTTTTAACTCACTGGATGGCTTGTGCAAATGGGCTTCAGGACTTGGTTACAAAGGTATTCAGATTCCTACCTGGGAAACCAGATTGATAGATCTAAAAAAAGCGGCCGAAAGCCAGGACTATTGTGATGAACTAAAAGGCAAGGTTAATTCTTACGGACTTGATATCACAGAATTAAGCACTCATCTTCAAGGGCAGTTAGTGGCCGTGCACCCTGCTTACGACATCATGTTCGATAATTTCGCACCGGATGACTACAAGAATAATCCTAAAAAGCGAACCGAATGGGCAATTTCACAACTGAAATACGCTGCGAAAGCAAGCAGGAATCTTGGATTAGACGTTCATGGTACATTCAGTGGTGCATTGCTTTGGCACACAGCGCATCCATGGCCTCAACGTCCTGAAGGATTACTTGAAATGGGATTTGAAGAACTCGCAAAAAGATGGTTGCCAATCCTTAACGAATTCGATGAACAGGGAGTAGACGTTTGTTATGAGATACATCCAGGAGAGGATCTGCACGACGGTGTGACTTTTGAACGTTTCCTGGATGCTACTAACAACCATAAAAGAGTGAAAATTTTATACGATCCGAGTCATTTTGTACTTCAGCAACTCGATTACATAGAATATATAGACCATTACCATGAATTTATAAAAATGTTCCACGTAAAGGACGCGGAATTCAATCCTACAGGTAAAAAAGGAATGTTCGGTGGTTATGGAGACTGGAGAGACCGTGCAGGAAGATATCGTCACCCGGGAGATGGGCAGGTAGACTTCAAAACAATCTTTTCCAAATTAACAGAATACGGCTGCGATGTATGGGCTGTTCTTGAATGGGAATGCTGCATAAAATCTCCTGAACAGGGTGCAAGCGAAGGAGCGCCATTCATTCAGAAGCATATCATAGAAGCCACTCAAAAAAGGTTTGACGATTTTGCAGGATCAGAGATCGATACCGATAAATTGAAAAGAATCTTAGGCTTAAAATCAAATTCATAAACATGGTAAAAAAACTGATCATCCTTGGTTGTTTTGCATTTTTCATGGTGTCATGCAAGAATACCGAAAACAATTCCGCTGAAGACCTAACAGAAAGCAATTTGGAAAATAATGCTGAGATGAAAGACAATGAATCCAAAGAATGGCGCTCTCTTTTTAATGGTGAAAACCTAGAAGGCTGGAAGGCCTTCAATGATGACGAGATTTCAGATCAGTGGCAGGTCAAAGATGGAGCAATAGTCTTCGATCCTTCACAAGCTGATAAAGAAGTCTCAGAAAATCTTATCACCGAAGAAGAATTTGAAAGTTTTGAACTTTCCCTAGAATGGAAAATTTCGGAAGGCGGTAACAGCGGTATCATGTGGGCAGTCCAGGAGGACGAAAAATATAATGAGCCCTATTTAACCGGTCCTGAGATTCAGGTTTTAGACAATAAAAAACATCCTGATGCCAAGAATGGTCCAATAAGACAGGCTGGAGCTTTATACGACATGGTCCCTCCGGCAGAGGATGTAACAAATCCTGCGGGTGAATGGAATAAGGTTTTAATTCGAATAGATTATGACGAAAACCAGGGATCTGTTACCATGAACGGAACTAAAATAAACGAATTCCCTTTATATGGTGAAGCTTGGGAAGAGCTGGTGGAAAACTCAAAATTTGCCGACTGGGAAGGCTTTGGTTCCAGCAGAACCGGGCATATCGCATTACAGGATCATAGCGATAAGGTCTGGTTTAGAAATATTAAAATAAAAGAATTATAAAATTTTTATATGTATTTTAAAAGCTGCCAATTGGCAGCTTTTTTTATATCATCTATTTAATTATGAAATATGCGGAAAATTGAAGTCAGCTTTAAAAATTCGAATTCACAAAGCCTGAAAGGGATTCTCGAATTACCTACAAACCAAGAACCACATAATTTTGCTCTGTTTGCTCATTGCTTTACCTGTAATAAGAATTTTCATGCTCCCACCAATATTAGCAGAAGTCTGGCTTCTGAAGGTTATGGTGTACTAAGATTCGATTTTACCGGGCTTGGAGAAAGCGAAGGCGAATTCGAGGATACCAATTTTTCAGGAAATGTAGAGGATCTTATTGCGGCTGCATCTTTTCTAGAGTCAGAGTACAAAGCTCCCAGTTTACTAATTGGGCACTCTCTTGGTGGTGCGGCGGCTTTATATGCAGCAAAAAAAATGAAATCAGTAAAATGCATTACTACTATTAATACACCATCAAAACTGGAGCATGTTCAAAAACATTTCAGCAGTAGCATGGATGAAATCGAGAGTAAAGGTTTTGCCAGCGTAAACATTGGTGGTCGGTCCTTTAAAATTAAAAAGCATTTTGTAGATGATCTTAAAGCAAATAAAGACTCTAACGAGCTTAGTGAATTGGATAAAAGTTTATTGATATTACATTCACCCCAGGACAACATTGTTTCTATAAAGCATGCAGAAGAACTTTATATTGCCGCCAGGCATCCCAAAAGCTTTATCACCCTAGATGGAGCTGACCATATGCTGAGCGATAAAAAGGACTCGATTTATGCGGGAAAAGTCATTGGTACCTGGGCATCAAAGTATATCAATCTGCCGGAGCGCAAAGAACTGGAAACAGACCATGAAGTTATGGCCAATCTTGGCAGTGAAGGATACACTACACACATCATAGCAGGGAATCATAATTTACTTGCAGATGAACCTAAAAGTATTGGAGGTGAAGACCTGGGACCAACACCCTATGAATTACTTTCAAGCGGACTGGCTGCCTGCACATCCATGACCATTCAAATGTATGCCAGGCGAAAAGAATGGAATTTGGAAAATGTAGAGACCCATATAAACTATTCTAAAAAACATGCAATTGATTGTGAAAATTGTGAAAACGATTCTGCAAAGATCGATACCTTCGAAAGAGAAATTGTAATCAAGGGAGATTTGGACGATAGTAAACTGGATAAACTAATGGAGATAGCAGATAAGTGTCCAGTCCATAAAACACTTTCCTCAAAGATCCAGATCATTAGTAGCCTAAAAACATCTTAAAAAGTCTTTCTAGCGCATAATATGCTCTGTTAAGCTATCCTTAAATCTTTGGTCGCCGCATTCAATAAACTTAATTTAGTTATAGAAACTAGAAATAAACCAATCAACGGAACACTATGAAACGAATTAGTTTATCGCTTATTTTTTGCGCATCTCTTGTAATCTTCGGATGCAAGAATGAGAAAAAAGAAGAGCAAATGGAAGAACAGTCAGAATCAGAAATGAAATCTGACATGGAAACCGAGAAAGAACAGGAAGAAGTTAAAAAGGTTACCCTTGAATTACAGGCTGTTAGTGATTCGAATCTAAGCGGGAATGTGGTTTTCACTGAAGAAAATGGTGAAGTTTCCATGACCGCGATGATATCTGGTCTCGCAGAAGGAATGCATGCGATCCACCTTCATGAAAATGGAGATTGCTCTGCAGCTGATGGATCCTCCGCAGGAGGACACTGGAACCCAACCGATGAACCTCATGGAAAATGGGGAAGCGCAGATGGTTACCATAAAGGAGATATAGGAAACTTTGAAGTAGACTCCAATGGTAATGGAGTGGTAACTATGTCTACAGATGAATGGTGCATTGGATGCGACGATGAGACTAAGAATATATTAGGAAAGGCCGTGATCGTTCATGATGGAGTGGATGATTATACCTCTCAACCTTCCGGTGCAGCCGGAACACGTGTAGGTTGCGGAGTAATTCCAATGATGTAAATGAAAAAAAATAAAAATAACTTACGAAAAGCGGCTTTCGGCCGCTTTTTTTATTTCCAATTTAAAGCTATATTTCATCTCCCAATTATTCCATATGCAACAAGACGGTCTAATTCTTGAATTACAAAACGGTAATCAAAGAGCATTTGAAAGAATTTACGAACTCTATTCAGAAAGTATTTTTGGAATCATTTACAGCATAGTTAATGATGAAAAGGTTGCAGAAGAGATATTACAGGACGTTTTTATGAAGATCTGGGAAAATGCATCTTCCTATAATTCAGACAAAGGAAGGTTTTTTACATGGATACTAAATATCGCCCGTAATGCGTCAATAGATCAATTAAGATCTAAAAGCCATAAAAACAAACAAAAAAACCTCAAAGCCGAAAATTTCGTAGATATTCTGGAGAGCAGCAGTAACTTTTCTGGAAAAACCGATGCAATAGGTATCAAGAAATACATAAATATTTTGAAACCCGTTTGCAAAAAATTGATAGACCTGCTTTTTTTCAAAGGCTATACGCAAAAGGAAACTGCGGAACAACTGGAAATGCCGCTTGGAACCGTAAAAACTAAAAACCGGGCTTGTATTAACAAGCTCCGCGAAATGTTAGCTGAATAATTAAATGGATATACAAGAATACATATCGTCCGGAATACTCGAATTATACGTATACGGGGCCTTAACTGAAGAAGAAAGCAAAGAGGTTACCCGAATACTTAGAGAACATCCGGAAGTAAAAAAAGAAGTTGAGGAAATCGAAAATGCGCTTCAGCAACTTGCTTTTTCTACGGCTCCTTATAACCCGGAAGCAACTCTTGCAGTTTTAAAACAAAAACTTTCAGACAAAGGAGTTAGAAGACTTGAAACTAAGAGAAGAACTCCATGGGTTTCCTATATTGGATGGGCAGCTTCTCTCCTACTGTTTGCGGGATTATTTTTCCTTATCCAGGATAATAATCAATTAAGAGAAAAGTTAAACGCCCAAAGAGCAAAAGCAGCACAGTTCGAGCAACAAATTGCAGATGCAAGGGAAAATATTGAAAAGACTAAAGAGCTGCTTTCTGCATTAAGGGATAAAGAAGTTTCCAGGATACAGTTGCAGGGCCAGGATATTGCTCCAGGAGCATATGCCTCGGTTTACTGGAACAAAGAGGAACAAAAAGCTTATATCGATGCAAAAGAGCTGCCACCGCCTCCTCGAGGAAAGGTCTACCAGGTATGGTCCCTAAAGCTGGATCCTCTTACCCCTACAAGTATTGGTCTACTGGATGACTATATGCAAGATGAAAATAAGATCTTCCTGCTTGAAAATCCGAACGACTCTGAGGCTTTCGGAATTACACTTGAACCTGAAGGAGGAAGTGATTCTCCAACATTGGAACAGCTTTACGTGCTTGGCGCAGTAGCTACAGGACCTTAATAACGGAAGAAAATAATGAATAAATAAGCCCCGCGCTTGCGGGGCTTATTATTTTAATACCCGGAGACAAGTCCCGAGGGGAATATTTAATCTCCGGGCATCTAACCAACCAAAAAAATCAAAACTTTAATCATGAAATTACAGTTGTATCAATTAATATCAGTTATTAACTTCTACATCAAGATATACGGAAAGAATTACGCTGCGGTTTTAAAAAAGTAGAATTTAACATTTATTCATTTAGCCAGGCTTTGAAATCCTTTACTCTCTCCCTGCTTACAATCAATTGAAAGTCTTCAAATTTCCTGAGCTTTAATTCCAATCTGGAATTAGTATATGAAATGATATCTTCTATAGCATCTATGTTTACAATAGCTTTACGGTTAATCCGGAAGAACTTATCCGGGTCAAGTTCTTCTTCCAGATTTTCCAGTGAAATATCAATGGGATAGTTACGTCCTGTGAAGCATTTAACGTAAGTAGATTTATTCTCTGAATAGAAACATGCAATTTCAGATACCTCAACGAGTTTAAGATGTTGACCTACCTGCGCCGTAAATCTTGACTTAAAGGTCTTTTCTTTAGTGGATTGGGTTAATAGTGAGCGAAGTTCACTTACATCGATATTTGCTGAATTCTGTTGGGTATTACGGAATTTCTTTATTGCAGTTTCCAGCTCATCCTCATCGATAGGTTTTAGGAGATAATCTATGCTGTTAAGCTTAAATGCTTTTAGTGCATACTCGTCATAAGCTGTGGTAAATATGATGGCACTATCTGTTTTTATATTCTCAAAGATCTCAAAGGAAAGACCATCGTTTAATTGTATATCCAGGAAAATAAGGTCTGGGTGCTTGTTTTTATTGAACCAGTTTATAGCTTCTGAAACAGAATGCAGCATTATCTCTACCTGGATATCCAATTTAGAAAGCATTCGCTGCAATCTTCGAGCAGCCGGTTTTTCATCTTCAATGATTATTACTTTTGTCACTCTTTTCCTAATTATTTTTTTACTGCCATTTCTTTTTACTTTCCTGCTGCATCAATTCCTTTATCTTTTTTTCTTCCCAATTTTTATTAAATATGAAATTAGTACCAAAAACGCTGGCCCAATGTGCAGTTAAACCTATTCCCCAGAAGAAAGGAGTGGAATAGTTCATAATATTACTAAGACCTTCGACAATCCCAGAACCTCGGGTTATCAGAATAAAAATAGCAGCATTTACTACAATGTAAACAGCGAGATGGGTATAAAAACCTTTGATCTCCTTTACCCGCTTCTGCGCTTTTTTATAACTATATTCTTTTTTATAATCAGTTTCCATTATTCCCATGATTTAGTTTGTTTGTCTTTTTCCATTAGCTCCCTGATCTTTCTTTCTTCCCAGGCTGATCCATATCCAAAAACTGAGAATCCATGAATGGTAAGGCCTATACCCCATCCTAAAAGAGGGAACCAGAACCATTGGAATTCCCAGTAAGTGTAATAGTTGATAAAGATCAAAAAAGGAATTACAATACAAAAGGAAAGTAGATTACCGTAAAACTCCTTCATTTCCTTTACTCTTTGTTTAGCTTTAAAATAAGCATTCTCCTGATTCATTTCATTTGTGTCCATAATCGAAATTTGTTTGGTTAATACAGGTAGTTTTACCTTGAAAAAATCTTCTGTTTGTTCTATAAGTACCTTCCGGTCTGTTATCTCATTGTATCTGTTAACGATATTCTGTAGGCCCACTCCCTTCCGGTTACCAAGTACTTCTTTTTTCTGGAAATTATTCTCGACAATTAGGTATCCGTTTGTTTCATAGATCTTTATCATTAAAGGTTTATCCTCACTTACGATATTATGCTTAATAGTATTCTCAAGGAGCAGTTGTAAAGAAAGAGGAACCACTTTAGCTTCCTCGCTGGATAGTTTTTCCGGGAACTCGAAGAAAATACTGTTTTCAAAACGCATCTTGAGTAATTTCATGTAGGTGTTTGCGAATTTCAGTTCCTCCTCCACGCTCACCAGCTCTTTATCTTTCTGTTCCAGCACATACCTGTAGACCTTAGATAAAGCAGTTGTAAACCTTTGAGCCTGATCCGGATTTTCTTCAATTAAAGAACTTAAAACGTTCAAACTGTTAAAAAGGAAATGTGGATCCAGCTGATTCTTTAGCGCATCGAATTTCGCGGAAGCTGTACCCGCGATTATTTTTTGTTCTTTGACCTTTTTCTCCTGAAGTGCTTTATAGAAATAAATCAGGTGAAAAAACAATGAGACAATAGTGGTAAATAGTAAAGGGAATAAATAATTGCCCAAGGTCTCATTTTCCAGGAAAATCTTGAGCTCTACCCCATCTATTATCGTTTTATGTATAATCCTGCAGAAAAAAAACCCTGCGAGCGTAAGTACAATTGATCCTCCGGAAGCCAGAAAAACCCTTTTTAGACTTGCACCCTCCCAACCTATTCTCTTATCGAAAAACCAGAAATACAGACTGTTTATCGCCGTTAGAATAAAGCAATACATAAAATATAGTCCCCATACCGAAGGATCCAGAAGAAACTCCATAGATCGCGATGAGAAAACCGCGTTAAGCAGAATAACTATAATACAGATTATTACACTGATCTTTAATATTTTGGCGAATTCTTTCATTTGAAACTAATCTGAGGCAAAGATGAAATCAAGAGCCTTTAATGTGAAAATTATCTTTCTGAATTGTCGAAATAAACATCTGAACTGTTTCCCAATCTTAAAATTGGATTAATTCAGGGTAAATTAGTTAATCTTTAACATAATAATGAATAACTTGAAGAGAAATCAAAAAAGGAATGTCATGACAATTTTCGAAGCGTTAAGAAGAGAACACGAAATCCAAAGAGACCTGATAAAGAAACTTATTCAAACTGAAGGTAAAACAGAACAAAGACAAGAGATCTTCAATAATTTAAAACATGAACTCACCATTCACGCAGATGCCGAGGAGCGTTTTTTTTATGTTCCGCTTATGAAACATGATCTTACCCAGGAAAAAGCAAGACATAGTGTAGCAGAACATCACGATATGGATGAACTGGTGGAACAGCTAGAAGATACCGAAATGGATGCTTCAAACTGGCTAAAAATAGCAAAGGATCTGGAGCACCAGGTAACTCACCACCTGGATGAAGAAGAACAGGAGGTATTCCAACTTGCAGGAAAAGCCTTAACTGAAGAACAAAAGGCTTCCCTGGCTAAAGATTATAATAAATATATTGACAAAAACCGGTAAAATCAGGCTTTATCCTTATCATGAGACATGGTTTTCTCATGACCCTTAAAAGGCCTGATGATCAACCTTGCTGCTTTATCGTAATTGATATAATTGTAAGTCCAATTAAAAAATGTAACAATTCGGTTTCTGAAACCTATCAGGAACCATAAATGGATGAACATCCAGACAAACCAGGCAAAAAATCCGGAGAATTTCCACTTACCCATATCCACTACGGCACGGTTTCTACCAATAGTGGCCATTGTACCTTTATCGAAATACTCAAATGGTTCGAGCTTTTCACCCTTAATCATATTCTTGATATTCCTGGCAAGGTGCTTACCTTGCTGAATAGCTGGCTGAGCTACCATTGGGTGCCCCTTGGGATATTCTTCGGTTTGCATTAAAGCAATATCACCTATCGCAAAAATATTTTCATAACCATTTATCTGGTTGAAGGCATTTACCTCGTACCGGTTGGCCTTTTCAACAATTGCTGAGGCATTAAGCCCTTTTACGGGTGCCCCGGTAACTCCAGCAGACCAGATAAATGTTTCGGTCTTCAGAGCAAGTTCTGTATTTGTGGTAACCAAATGCCCATCGTATTCCTGTACCATTGTATTCAGATGGACTTTCACTCCTAGTTCTTCCAGCATTTCATGAGCTTTCCTTGAGGCGTGTTCACTCATAGGAGGCAAAACCCTGTCCAAGCCCTCTAAAAGATGAATATTCATTTCATTAGGATCCAGGTCTGGATAATCCTTAGGGAGGATGTGATTCTTCAACTCTGCAATAGCACCACTCAATTCAACTCCCGTGGGGCCAGCACCTACCAATACAAAATTTAGGAGCGCTTTCCTCTTTTCAGGATCATCGGTAATTGTAGCCTGTTCCAGGTTTTCAAGAATGAGACTACGAATGTTCAACGCCTGTGGCACAGTTTTCATCCACATTCCATTCTTTTCTATGCTCTCATTTCCAAAAAAGTTAGTTTTGGAACCTGTTGCGATCACCAGATAGTCATAGATAAGTTCACCTATACTACTCTGGATCTTATTCTCTTCCGGAATTATATTCTTTACTTCAGCCAGCCTGAAGAATGATTTCTTATCGGTTCTTGTGATCTTTCTAA
>CAYWAB010000052.1:16089-16348 GCA_964456105.1 uncultured Christiangramia sp.
TCAGGTTCCAGTCCCGAGGTAGAAACCTGGTAAAGCAAGGGTTGAAAAGTGTGATAATTGTGCCTGTCCAGAACAACTACCTGCACATTTTGCTTTAATAGTTTTCGAGCAAGCGCCATTCCGGCAAAACCACCTCCGATAATAACAACTCGAGGCAGATCTGTCTTTGGTATATTCATAAAATAGGCTGGTTTTGTCCAAATTTACTATTTATCCGAGCACTGAAAGATGGATTAACTTTAAATTAAAGTTTTTTGTA
>CAYWAB010000053.1:0-16191 GCA_964456105.1 uncultured Christiangramia sp.
GATTCCCAAAATTCCTGCTTCTGCTTAATCTTTAAAAGCAATCAGATGAAAACCAAGATCAAATTACTTTGCTGCATTATTATTATTGCAGGATTAGGAACATTCAACTTATCGGGCCAGGAAACTGGAAAGCAGGAACTTTTATACAGGTCTGGGAATCCGGCAGAATGGCCGGCAGAACAGGATGCTGTGATCGCAGCTCCCGGCAACCATAAGATCCTTATTGAGAATGATAAAGTTCGGGTACTTGAAGTTACCCTGGCGCCCGGAGAGCTCGAAGCCCTGCACCATCATCGCTGGCCAAGCGTACTTTATATAATGGAAGCAGGAGATTTTATAGATCGGGATGGAAACGGAAATGTCATTATGGACACGCGGGAATTGCCTCAGGCTCTTGAGTTTCCAATGACCATGTGGAAGGATCCTGAAGCACCTCATTCAGTGGAAAATCTTAGTGAGACAGAACCTATACGGCTCATTCGGGTTGAAATGAAACAATAATGGACTTGGATATTCATCAATTTTATTCATGATTCGGAGCAAAAACCACATTTTTCACTTTCCAAATTTTTACAAATCGGTTATGTAAAGCATGATGCTATTTAACTATCTTTAATCTGGAAACTCTAAAAGCTGGATTATGGAAATTGCACTGGTGATCGGTTTGCTCATACTGGCCATAATCCTTTTTACTACAGAAAAATATTCAGTAGATGTGGTCACTATCGGTCTACTGGTAATCCTCTGTATTTTTCAGGTTCTTACACCCCAGGAAGCCTTTCAGGGATTTAGCAGTGATTTTATGATCATACTGGCTTCGATCTTTGTCATTTCAGCGGCACTTTCCGAAACCGGACTTTTGGATATGCTTGGCTCTCTAATGATAAAACATATCAGGAGTCGTACCTTTTTCGTAGCCTATACCATGCTGATCACAGCTGGGATCTCAGCTTTTATGAACAATACCACAGTAACAGCCCTTATAACCGGGCCTGTAGTGGGTATTTCAAGAAGGCTTTCCATAAGCCCTTCAAAAGTGCTTATTCCAGTTGCCTATGCTTCTATTCTGGGAGGAACCTGTACTTTAATAGGTACCTCTACCAATGTTGCGGTAAGTGGCTATATTAACAGTATTGGTATGGAACCCCTATCATTTTTCGAGATCTTCTGGATGGGACTTATTCTAAGCTTTGCAGGTATTATTTTTATTTTACTGACTTACAGGAAGTTATTGCCAGACAGGCATGAAGGCAGTTATACAGAAGAATATAAGATCAAGCAATACCTTTCTGAAATCCTGATAGCCGGGAATTCTGATCTTATCGGGCAGCCCGCTTTCGATTCCTCACTTTCTAAGTGGGATGTACGCATTATTAAGATCATAAGGAATGAAGAAGATATTATTCCAGATCGATTTATCCGTTTGATGGAAAACGATATTTTGCTCGTGGAGTGCAAGTTAGAGGATCTTATAAGGATTAAGGAAACTGCTGGTATAAGCGTAAGAGCCGAGGTTACCAATAGCCATGATATACAGAGTGATAAGATTAAATTGATGGAGGTACTGGTCACTCCCGGTTCTCCATTGATAGATCGAAGCCTTAAGGAAACACGGTTTCGGCAGAATTATGATGTGGTAGTTCTAGCTATTCATCGTTTTGACGGTATGGTCTCACAAAAAATAAGTGATCTGAAAATAAAAATTGGAGACGTGCTTCTGGTTCAGGGGACACAAGAGACCACCGATGCCTTGAAGAATCTGTCTGAATTTTCGGTGATGGGCGATTTCAGGGTAAATCTTTTCAAGGAAAGGAAGGGAGTCATTACAGCTGCCGTATTTCTTATTGCTATTCTTTTAGGTTCATTTAAGGTAATGCCTCTGGCGATCGCATTCCTTGCCGCTGCCCTTATCACAATCCTGATAGGCGCGATTAGTGTGGAAAGAGCCTATGAGATCATGAACTGGAAGCTTTTGATCCTTATAGGAGGGATGAGTGCATTCGGTACAGCAATGCATAATAGCGGTGCTTCCGAATTTCTCGCCGGCAGTATCATCTATCTATTAGGGGATTTGGGAGTGATCTGGGTCCTTGCCGGATTCCTGATTTTGGTTATAGCTCTTACTCAGCCCATGTCCAATGCAGCGGCAGCATTGGTGATTCTTCCTGTAGCTATAGAGGCTGCAGTACTGTTGGGTGCCGATCCGAGAAGCTTTGCTGTCGCCATAATGCTGGGAGCTTCTGTTTCTTTGATAACTCCCTTCGAACCTTCCTGCATCCTGGTATACGGCCCCGGGAAATACCGCTTTTCAGATTTTATTAGAGCTGGGGTTCCTTTAACAATTATACTGGTAGTGATACTCCTGTTGCTGGTTCCTTATTTCTGGCCCTTATAGAATCCTGTTTAATTCATTAGCTTCTCCTCAATTTAGGATTCTCTTAAAGCATTTTTAAAATTCAATTTTCTAAATTAGAGAAACACCAAAAATAGAATTAATGCCTGAGTTACCCGAAGTTTCCTACAGTAAGAAATATGTAGATGCTACTGCTCTTCACAAAAAGATCAAAAAACTTGATTTCCTGGAAGCAGATAAGATCCTGCAGGTTTCTCAAAAAGATTTAGAAAAAAGTCTTGTTGATACTGAATTTACAGAAAGTGAAAGGCTCGGAAAATATCTTTTTTTAAAAAGCAGCGGAGGGAAATTCCTTGTATTTCATTTCGGGATGACCGGGAAATTCGATTCTTCACAAGAAGAAGAACCTCCAGATTATACGCGTTTCTATATAAGTTTCTCCGATTCTTCTAAGCTCTTTTTTATATGTCCAAGGAAACTTGGTAAGATCTATCTTACTGAAGGTGTAGAGGATTTCCGGCAGTCTCACTCCATAGGAAAAGATGCTCTTGAGCTTTCCGAAGAGGAATTCCTTGAACTTTTGGAGAAAAAACGAGGCAGTATCAAGGGAGCATTAACAGATCAGAGTTTGCTGGCCGGGATAGGTAATATGTATGCTGATGAGATCCTTTTTCAATGCGGGATACATCCTAAAACAAATGCTCAGGATCTTGAAAAGGAAAAGATCAGGAAGATCTTTAAGAAAATGACCGAAGTATTAAATACAGTAACAGAAAGTAAAACCAGTGACAGTGGATTGCCTTCAGGATACCTTACCCGGAATAGGGAAGAAGGAGCCGATTGTCCTAATTGCGATGGGAATGTAGAAATGATTAAGGTATCCGGAAGAAGTACTTATTACTGTCCTTCCTGTCAAAAGAAAAAATAATGAAACTGCATATAGGTTGTTCCGGCTGGAATTACGAGGCCTGGAAAGGTAAGTTCTATCCGGAGGAACTCGATAGCGCTGACTGGCTGGAATATTATATGGGGAAATTTAATTCAGTGGAGGTCAATAATACATTCTATCAACTTCCTGAGGACTCTACCTTGGATGAATGGAAACGAAGCGCATATGGAAAGGATTTTGAATTTAGCCTTAAGGGCAGCCGTTATGTTACCCATATGAAAAAACTGAATGATCCTTCAGAAGGAGTAGAAAAATTTGAGCAATCAGCCGAGATAATGAAAACCAAGCTTGGATGTATCCTTTGGCAAATACCTCCTAATCTTCATCGGGATGATGAAAGACTTGAGAATTTCTGCGATACTCTAAGCGGGAAATATACCCATGTAATTGAATTCCGCCACCAAAGCTGGTTTCACAAAGAGATCTATGAATTACTGGACGATAAAGGCGTGAGTTTTTGTTCCATTTCCTGTCCCGGTCTTCCTGAAGATTTAGTGGTTACGGGAAAGGTCGCCTATCTCCGGTTTCATGGTAAAGGAAAGGAATGGTATGATTATGATTATTCGCTGAAGGAATTGAAGGACTGGAAAGATAAATTAAAGGAAAGTGGTGCAAATGAGGCCTTTATCTACTTTAACAACGATATCGGGGCAAAGGCGCCGGTTAATGCCTCAGATTTCAGTGGACTGTTCCGGGAGGCATAATATTCATTGAATTGCTGCCTTAAGGAAATCCAGTAAACCTTATTATTTAAAAATTCGTAATTTCATATCCATGAGCAAAAAAGTAAAAGCGGTATGTTTTGGGGAGGTCCTGTGGGATGTGTTCCCTGGAAAGGAACGTATTGGAGGAGCTCCACTTAACGTGGCCAGCAGGTTAAGCAGTATGGGCGTTATCACCGAAATGATAAGTAAAGTAGGTAATGATGAAAAAGGAAAAGAACTGCTATCCTACCTGGACGAAAAGAATATCGGTATCAACGCAATAGACAAGGATGAAGATCACCCTACGGGAAGGGTTGAGGTTAGTCTAAGTCCGGGAGGATCGGCAACCTATGATATCACCTATCCTTCAGCCTGGGACAAGATAAGGCTCAGCTCTGCTATGGAGGAAAGTGTAAAATCTTCTGATGCTTTCGTCTTTGGGAGCCTGGTATGCCGGGACGAAGTAAGCAGGAACACCCTATTTCAACTTATACCTAAAGCCAGGTACAGGGTGCTCGATTTTAACCTAAGACCACCTCATTATTCCAGGGATCTTTTAATGGAACTGATGCAGAATGCGGAGTTTATCAAATTCAATGATGATGAACTTTTCGAAATAGCGGAAATGATGGGTTCTAAATATAATTCACTCGAGCAAAACCTGCTTTTCATGGCTGTGAAATCCAATGCAAAATCTATCTGTGTTACTAAGGGAAGTCATGGCGCGGTTTTGTTACATGATAAAAAGCTGCATTATAATTCAGGTTATAAGATCAAGGTAAAAGATACCGTCGGGGCAGGGGATTCGTTTTTAGGAACCCTTATTGCAAAACTGCTACAAGGAGTAAAACCCCAGGAAGCTTTAGACTATGCCTGCGCCGTTGGTGCACTTGTCGCCGGTGAGGAAGGTGCAAATCCGGATCTTACCGCAAAGCAGATCAATACTTTTATAAATCCGGCTTAACAGATTGAGCCGGCAATGGTCCAGGGATAAGCGGAATCAGTTTTTAAGATAAGCGATGGGTAGTCGAATTATTATGCTACATTTAATGTAATCAACTGGTTATCAATGATAAAGTTCTTCCGCAGATTGCGCCAGAAATACCTGGCAGAAAATAAGATCACCAATTATATTTTTTATGCTATCGGGGAGATAGTGCTGGTTGTTATAGGGATACTTCTTGCCTTACAGATCAATAACTGGAATCAGGAAAAACAAAACAGGAAACAGGAACAGCAGATACTCTCACAGTTGCTGGAAGAATATAACAGCAACCTGGATCAGATCGAATCCAAGATCGCGATAAGAAATGATATCCTGAGTTCCGCTCTTAATCTTTTGAGATATACCAAAATGGATCCGGAAAACGTAAATGTGGATAGCCTGGATATTGATCTTTTCGTCTTGAGTATAAGACCAACTTTTGATCCCGAATTAAGTGTGACCAACGAACTGATAAACTCCGGTAAGCTCTATTTTTTACAAAACCTTGAACTACGAAAAAGGGTGTCGGCATTCTCAAGCAGTTTGAGTGAACTTATAGAAGAGGAGGTAGCTATAACAAATCTAACTGAAGAGCACCTTATTCCATTTCTTATAGAAAATTATCAGATTGGGGGAATGCAGATGGTATTGGTCAATGATAACTCACTTAGAGCAAAATTCACCATGGGGAATCTCAAGGAGTATGATTCACTGGAAGATCTTGCGCCGCCGGCAGATTTTCGCCCTCTTCTGGAGCATCCCGATTTCCAGGATTATCTATTCCAAATGATTAGTTACAATGTTTATACTAATGAACAATCTGATGGAGTAAAGAACAAGATCCTGGAAATTATTACTATGGTTGAAAAGGAAATTGAGGAATGAGATAGTTGCCTATAGAGTTATAAATTATTTTTCTTTTTCAAGCCATAATTCAGGATTTATAAAAGCAGTGCCTTATAAATTTGTGTTTCTTCTCTTTATTTTAACTAAAATACTATGATTCAGTTATTTAGTGAATTATAAAATTAAAAACATCTTTCATCGATAGCAATCGATTGTTTATCTCCCATAATTCATTCTATACCGATAGTCAAAAATTGGCCTGTTCTTTCATGATAATTTTAGGTAAACTAATAAATCAAAGTCATGGAAAAATTCAAGTTTTATGGAGGACTGCTCTTTCTGTTATGTCTGGCGTCCTGTGAAGTGGAAGAAGCTCCTTTAGATCTGTCCGATACCTATGATGCCAGTATTGAAGCTGAAAGGAATTATAATAACGGTATTATAAACTCATACAGCAGTGAAGTGGTTTTACAATGGAACGAATTACTAAGTCGTTCTATCGATAACAGGATGCCCCAACCCGCTGAAGTTAAGATTTATGCGATGGTGACCCTTGCGATGCATGATGCGCTCAATAATGTGATACCTAAATATGAAACCTATGCTCTTGATAATTCTGGCGTAAATGCTGAGGGAATTTCCAAAAAGAATATTCATTCCATCGCAGATGCTGCGGTATCACAGGCAGCCAGGGATGTGTTGATAGCTGTTTTTCCCGCTGCAACTGTTAATGCCAACAATCTTCTAAACACTATTCTTTCCGGAATACAGGAAACAAGTCTTAAAGACCAGGGTATCAATATTGGAAAAAATGCTGCAACTGCACTATTTCAAAAAAGACAGAATGATTTTCCACTGGCTTTTTATTCTTACTCCGGAAGTACAGAGCCGGGTATGTATCAGGCTAATTTCATGCCCTGGATGCTTGCCAATCCTCCTATATGGCCAGCTAATGCCGTATATGCTCCTAATCTGGGCAGTCTTACCCCTTTCGGTATCCTTTCTGGTGATCAGTTCAGGGATGAAGCCCCATACCCTTTGAATACACAGTCTTATATAACAGATTATAATGAAGTAAAATCTCTTGGGTGTACTGTCTGTCCCTTACGTACTCCAGAGCAAACAGAAATTGGTGCCTTTTGGGTTGAGAATACTTCCAGCTCTATGAACCGTATGGCCAGAAACCTTATTGTTCAAAGAAAACTTGATGGATGGGAAGCTGCCAGGTTAATTGGATTGATACAGATGTCCCAAATGGATGCCTATATCGCTTCTTTTGAAGGTAAATATTATTTCAATTTCTGGAGGCCTATTACCGCAATTAGAGGAGGTGACTTTGATGGAGTGGATGCCACAATTGGGGATGTTTCATGGATACCCGCCTTCACCACTCCGCCCACTCCGGAATTTCCCTCTACCCATGCATATAACGGGGGTGCTGCCGCCGAGGTTTTTAAGGGGTTTTTTAAATCAGACCATATAAACCTTAAGGTTACCAGTCCTTATTATGTGCCCGGAGTGGAGCGTCACCTTAGCAGTTTTTCCCAGATGTCTTATGAAAATGCGGTTTCCAGGATCTATATAGGCTATCACTTTAGGAGGGCGATTGAAATAGGAGAAATGCAGGGAAGGGAATTAGGTAAATATGTGTTTGAAAACAACCTTAGAGAGATTAAAAAGGTAATTTAAATTTCATCTTAGTAAGATTAGTCCGGCTTAAAACTCCGGACTAATTTTTTTATTACCATTTATTCGGAAATGAATAGCTTGTAATTTCATTTCCAAACCCTTGGTAGGTTTCTTATCTTTCAATAATCCCATCCGGGAAATCATTTTGGTTAGAGGTAAGTTTTGAAAAAATATTGGTGTAACTTGTACCAATAGGAAGTTCAGTCTTTCCTATTTCAACATCGGTTTTTGTAAAGGCGGTTATTTTATTAACCGAAACGATATAAGACCTGTGGATCCTCAGAAACTGACTGGGTGGAAGCATGTCTTCCACGTGATTCAGAGTGATTTTAAATTTTAGCTCTTTATTAAACTCCAAATGAATAATTACATAATCCTTAAAACTTTCAATGAACAAGACCTCATTTAGAAAGACCTTAATCATTTTTCTATCCGACCGGAAATAAACATAGCCTATATTCGACTGTTTGAGCTCCGGTAATGAATAGCTTTTTTGCAAGAATTTATTTACCGCTCTTAAGAATCTTTCAAATGCTATGGGCTTAAGTAAATAATCTATAGCATCAAGCTCAAAGGCCTCAACCGCAAAATCTTTATTGCTTGTGGTGAAAATAATCTTTGCAGAATGCGATAATGTTTTTAAAAGTTCGGAACCCATCATTTCCGGTACCTGTATATCCAGAAAAATAAGATCCACCTTGCGTTTGGAAAGTAACTTAAGAGCTTCTAATGCGTTTTTACAAGTTCCTTCCAATTCAAGCTGTGGAACAACCTGAATATATTTTTTTAGTACCCTTGCGGCAACTAATTCATTATCTACAATAATACATCTACAAGGCATTTTTATACTATTATTATTTCTAGATGTTTACCATATTCTTCCGGAATTTCTAACTAAGATTTTCCATTTTAAAGCACTAATTCATCCTTAGTAATCCTAAAAAAAAATTAAAAACGAGAATATTTTTGGGGAGGTTATTCCGTAAGATGCATAGTCCGGCAGGTGCCGTGCTATTTTAGGTCAATTAAAAAATATACCAACTTGTCATCATTCAAAAAGCAGAGAAAAGGTACAAATTTGTCCTGATATTTATTATAATTTTTTAAAGCCTGGAAACTCTATAATTAAGATCTTTTAGTTCAATAATTAGTATGCGAATTGTTGAAGCTATGATAGGATATGTTTATTTTTGCAGACCTCTGAATAAAACAGTTTATGCAGGAAAAGATATCAGAACAGGAGAGTGACCAATTGAACATGGAGGAAGCTCAGAAGAAGAATCATGAAGTTCTTCCGAAACTTTATTCAAAGAGAGTGATTTATGTTTTCTCTGTGCTTTTCTCAACCATTTTTGGGACTGTGATCCTAATGAGTAATCTGAAACAGATAGGTAATAGTAAAGGAAGACTGGAGGTGCTTGTTTTTGGTATCATATATACCCTAGGATCTTTTATTACTCTTACTAATATTGAGATGCAGGCCAATTTTGGATTACCTCTAAACATCCTTGGGGGTTTGATCCTGAATGAGTTCTTCTGGAATCGATATATAGGGAAGGATACCGAATTTGAGAAGAAAAGCTGGCATAAACCTGCAATTATTTCGGGACTTATCTGTTTGCCATTCGTTCTTGCCATGTTCTACGGAATGTAAAAATCTTTGCAAGGATATAATCTCTACTTTTTTGTATTTTTATCCGAATCTGGTCTGTTCCAATGGCCGGGTATCTAATTAAACTTAATCCCGGAGGATTCACCTCTTTTTTTAATCTGACGATTCCATGAAATTATTATTTAGAAACTTCATTTTCCTTCTTTTTGCATGCCTTCCTTTTTCCGGATTTTGCCAGTTGGACAGGACAGAAAGGAAGATTGTAAAGTCTGTAGATAAACATAACAAGGAGGCTATTGAACTATTAGAAAAAGCGGTAAATATTAATAGTGGGACCATGAATTTTGAGGGTGTTCGACAGGTTGGTGAGCTTTTCAAAAAAGAACTTGAGGCTATTGGGTTTAAGGCTGAACTCACCTCTGGAGATGATTTTGGCAGGGCTGGTCACCTTGTAGCCACTCACGATGGAAAACCAGGATTGAAATTATTGCTGATAGGCCATCTGGATACAGTTTTTGAAACCGATAGTCCGTTCCAATCTTCTACAATGGTAAATGACTCTGTAATGAAAGCACCCGGGGTGGCCGATATGAAGGGAGGCGACGTGGTGATCATTCTGGCGATGAAAGCTCTTAAGGAAGCAGGGGTTCTTGATGATATTTCGGTAAAGATCGTAATGACCGGGGATGAGGAAAAAAGTGGAAGTCCAATAGAACTGAGTAAGAAGGAACTGGTGGATGCCGCTAAATGGGCAGATGTAGCCCTGGGATTTGAAAATGGGGACGGAAACCCGGAAACCATTGTCATTTCTAGGAGGGGATCATCGGGATGGAAACTGGAAGTTACCGGGAATCCGGCCCATAGTTCGCAGATATTCAGCGATAAGGTTGGAGTAGGAGCTATCTACGAAGCTTCAAGAATTTTAGACGAGTTTTACCAACAGCTTTCTGTAGAGGAAAATCTTACCTTTAATCCAGGATTTATTCTTGGCGGAACTTCTTTGGAACTCAAAGAAGACGGAACCGGGGGCAGTGCTTATGGTAAAACCAACGTGGTGGCCCAAAAAGCTTTGGTGAGAGGAGATATTCGTGCGATATCGAGAGATCAGCTGGAAAGAGCCAGGAAAACCATGAGTGATATCGTAACCAATAACTATCCTGAGACCAATGCAGTACTTGGTTTTGATGAAGGTGGCTATCCACCTTTGGCACCGGAGGAAGGAAATAAGAAACTACTGGAATATTACGACGAGATAAGCCGCGATCTTGGTTTTGGAAAAGTGTACGCGGTAGATCCGAGAAATGCCGGGGCTGCAGATATCTCCTTTACTTCAGGTCATGTGGAAATGGCGGCAGACGGACTTGGACTTAGTGGTGCCGATGATCATACTGTAAATGAAACGGGTAATCTAAATATGGTTTCCCGACAGGCAAAACGAGCAGCTATTCTCATGTACCGACTAAAACAAATGAATTAGGCCATTTTCTTTTTTTCATTCGACTCAAGAAGCTCTTCATGGATCTCCAGTAGTTTAGCTGTTTTAAGCGGTTTGGCAAGAAAGCCCTGTAGAAATGGGTATTTTTCTCTCTCCCTGTCAAAATCCTGAATGGCAGAGGTTAAAATATAAATTTTGAATAGATCCTGGATGGAAGATTTTAACTTTACGAATTCATCCAAAAGTTCCCAACCGCTCATTCCGGGCATATTTATATCCAGTAGAAGGATCATAGGTTTATCAGATCTGCAAGGATAGGATTCTATGAACTTGAGTCCGGCCTCAGGTTTATCAAAAATATGGATTCTATCAGGAGCGATTACTTTTTTAATCAGGAGCTGGCAGATCATGTTACTGGTAGGATCATCATCTATAAGCAAAAAATCGTAGGGTGTTTTCATAATACTTCTCCTTAAGGCATTCCAAAATCAGTTGCATCTTATCTAATCAAAGTGAGAGGCTTAAAATGAAATAAATTATGAATAAATAAGATTAGAGATTTTTAATGTATATAAAAATTAACAAATATTGAATAAAAAAAATCGATGAAGAGCATAAAAAATCGATATGTTTAAAAAATATGCTTTTTCATGACCTATTTCTTAAAAAAATCATTCATAGCTAAAGTAGCTTCTCAATCTTAATTATGAGGTAATTTAATAGTGAAGGTTGTTCCTATTCCCGGGTTACTCTTAACATCAATTTCTCCGCCAAGAAGTTCTACCTGAGTTTTTACCATAAAAAGTCCCATTCCCTTACCGTCTACATGGTTATGGTATCTTTTGTACAGGCCGAAAATATGATCCTTTCTTTTAGAAAGATCCATTCCCAGTCCGTTATCCTCTATCTTGATAATAACATAATTATCTAAATGGCCACTTTTTATTGAAATTTCGGGGGAAGTTTCAGGTTTACTGTATTTGATGCTGTTGCTGATCAGGTTATAGAGAATACTATATAAATAGGTCTTTACGGTTTTAAACTCATTGATTTCCTCAAGATCAAGGTGAAATTCCACCTCGTTCTCTTTTATTAGATTTTCTATCCCTGATGATATGTTATGAATAAGTCTTTTCAGGTTTACATTTTCCTTTCTTCTGTGTAATTCGTTTTTTAGTTCCAGTATGCTGTTCAGGTCTTTAATGACCATATCCAGGCGTCCTACATTATTAATCAGTTCCTTATACAATTTTTCCTTTATTTCCTCAGATTCTTCATCCTGAAGGATATCTGCCAGACCAAGGATGTTTGCCACAGGTGCCCTCAAATTATGGGAAACGATATAGGAAAATTGTTCGAGACCTTTATTAGCCTGTACCAGTTCTTTGGTATAGAGCTTAAGTTCCTTGTTAAGCTTTTTCAATTTCAGTTCCGATTTTTTCAATTCGGTCAGGTCTGAAGAAATGATCACGGAACCCTTAAACTCATTTTCTTTTATATTAATCGGCGAGGCTGTGATCTGTATCGGGATACTGCTTTTATCTTTTCGGACTGCCTTTGTTTCACTGTTCCAGGTTTTTCCGGATTTTAATAGTTTGGAAATTTCAGGGAAGCTTTGAGATTCCGGGTGAAGCAGGTCATGAACTTTTTTATTTAGTATTTCTTCCTGTTTCCAGCCATAAAGTTTTTCAGCGGCCCTGTTCCAGTAAATCGCTTTACCTTTGACGTCGGTAGCGATAATACCTTGTCCTATTTTATCCAGCAGGTTCGCCTGGAATTCATTCTGCCTTTCTGCTTCGACCCTAGCAGAAATATCAATTCCGGTACACTGCATTTCACCATTCTCTCCTGCTTCAGGTAAATAGACCATATCCCATAAGGTGGCCTTTGTTCTATAATCTTTAACCCGTTTATGGATTTCTGCCTGTATGGATTCATTTGGGTTTGCAAAGCATTTCATTGCAACACTGCGGACATGGTCCTTATGGTATTCTGCTATATCAGTGAGGGAATCATGTCCTACGGGATTATTATCGGGAAACATCCAGCCGAATTCTTCAATGAACTTGTCATTGCAAAAACTGTAATTCCCGTCCAGACCTATCCTAACAAAATAATTGGTCTGGGATTGGACCAGTCCTTTATAACGGGCTTCACTTTTTATGATCTCCTGCACGTTTTTTTTCTGTGCTGTGATATCCAGAAGAACTCCCTTAAGTAGTTCAGGTCTTTTTAACCTGTCTTTTTTAAGTTTTCCTTTCCCCTGCAGCCATTTGATGGAGCCATCATCCATAACTATCCGATACTCTACAGCGAAGGGTTCTGTTTCATCTATTGCACGGCTTAACGCCTCATTAAAAGTTTCCAGGTCGTCCGGATGAATTCTTTGGGTAAACATTTCCAGCGGAGCAATTCCATTTTTTCCCTTGATCCCAAATATGTCGTAAACCATTTTGGAGCAATAACTGGTTTTAGTATGAACGTCGAATTCCCAGTAACCAAGCTTGGCAATTTTTTCTGCCATTTTCAATTTCTTGCTGGACTCCCTTATTTTCTCAAGGTTCCTGTTCTTTTCGGTTACATCGTTACAAACAGCTAGAATATGGGGTTCTCCGTCAATATAAATTCGGTGGGAGTTAATTTCGACCTCCATGACAGTTCCATTCTTTTTTAAGTGTCTTACATACGCAAACAAAAGCTCCTGTCTTTTTTGCTTGACATCCTGCATGATTTTTTGGAGATCCTTAAGGTCTTCTTTGGGACGAATGTCGCGTAAATTCATTTGTTGTAATTCCTCCCTGGAAAAGCCGTAATGTTCAGTGGTCCTTTTGTTGACATCAACGATGTCCAGCGTATTTTCGTTAAAAAGGAACACAGGAAGAGGATTAAGCTGGAAAAGATCCTTATAACGTTCTTTGGATCTTTCAAGTTCTTTTTCAAAACGCTTCTTTTCGGTAACATCCCTAATTACCATTGCCGTTTTTGCGATCCCTCTCTCGTCAGTAGTGTAGACCGAAGAAGACAGTTCTGCGGGGAAGCTGGTGCCATCCTTGCGAATCATCCTCATCACCGAAAGGACTTTACCTGTTTCTTTTCTTTGTTTAAGTGCTTTTTTAAGATTAGGATCGTTTTGATCTACAAGGCCTTTCCGACCTTTTTGACAAATTTCTTCCTCCGTCATCTGGAAGATCTTGCAGGCAGCGGGATTGGCTGCATGTACCTGGCCGTCTACCGAGGTTAATAGAATACCATCAAGGCTGTTGTCAAAAAAAGCTCTGTATTTCTTTTCACTTTCCTTGATCCTTAGCTCTGTTTCCCTTTTCCGTGTGATGTCCCTTATATAGACTCTAATACCATTAATAACCGGATCTCTGAGAAGATTGGTAAATTGACAATCCAGCCATTTTAATTCACGCTTCTTTGCCTTGTGCTTAAAGATCTTTTTCAGGGAAGCACCTTCTTCAAGGCCTTTGAAATTTCCTAAGAATTCCGGTATATCTTCCTCTTCATCATTTATGATCTCACATATATGAGTTGGTGTATCATAAGAATCATCAAGGTCCAAAAGCTCTTTTCCCGAAGGGGAGATATACTCTATCTTTCCATCCTCGCTTATAATGCAAAATACGTCTTCGCTGGATTCAATAAGTTTACGAAACTTATAGTTATTCTCTTTCTTTTCCTTTTCCAGTTCGGCATTATGAATGGCCTGTTTTATGGCTACGTCAAGTCGCTCAGGACGGTCTTTTAAAAGAAAATCTTTAGCTCCTTTTTTTAACAGATCTACCGCGGTCTCACTATCCAAAGCTCCTGATAAAAGGATAAAGGGAACTTCAGGTTTTTTAAATTGAAGTATTTCTAGGGCTTCTCTGGAGCCGAAAGAAGGGAGAGAGTGATCTGAGAGAATAATATCCGGACTAAAGGAATCGATACTTTCTTCAAAATCAAGTTTTTTATCAACCACCTTAATAATCGCATCTACTCCCTTTTTCTTTAGTAAACGGGCAGTTAATGCGGCATCGGTCTTTTCATCCTCGAGATGAAGAATACGTATGGTTTTGGAGCCTATATCCATTAAATTAAGGGTGTTATTTTTCTTTTCCTTTTAAGGAGTTTTGTTCACTACCATCCAGTAGAGTCCTAATTGAACGATAGTTTCAGAAAACTTTCCAAAATCCACGGGCTTAACGACATAGCTGTTAACCCCTAACTTAAAGCTTGCAATAAGATCACTTTCTTCCTGTGAAGAAGTCATCACAACAACTGGTATTATTTTGGTCCTTTCGTCTGACTTTATTTCTTTCAGAACCTCGAGACCATCTACCTTAGGCATTTTAAGATCCAGGAAGATCACCCTGGGAACCTCTTTTGGATTTCTTTCAGCATATTCACCTCTTGCAAATATGTAATCCAAAGCCTCAGCGCCATCCCTTAAATGAACGAGATTATTAGCAAGGTTTACCTTGTTTAAAGCGCGTTTAGTGAGTATCGCATCAGATTCATTGTCTTCGACCAATAATATTTGTACTTCCTTATGTTTACTTTTTGACATTACTAACTACTATTTTTCGGGGAGTGATACATAAAAAGTGGCCCCTTCGCCTATTTTAGAATTCGACCAAATCTCCCCACCGTGTTTTTTGATGATCTTTTCCACAATGGCCAATCCTATTCCTGTACCTTCAAATTCTTCATTACTGTGCAGCCGTTGGAAAGCACCAAAAAGTTTGTCAGCATATTTTTCATCATATCCGGCACCGTTGTCCTTTACGTAAGTTACAACACTTTTACCCGATTTTTTAGCACCAATTTCGATAACAGGCTTTTCTTTCTTGCCGGTATATTTATGGGCGTTTTGAAGCAAATTATAAAAGACCTGTTTCAACATATTCTTATCGCCTTGGACGGGAAATAATTCTTTTACAATGAATTCGATTTTTCTTTCTGGCTCAATAAGCTTTAGTTCTTTGATAATATCTTTTACCAGGGATTTGGTGTCCACGGTTTCTTTAGTTACGGATTTTTGGGCGATACGGGAAAATTCCAGCAGATTATCAATGAGCTCTCCCATCTTGGTCGTGTTCCTTACGATCTCCTCGAAATAGAACTTACTCTCCTCCGGTAGGTCTTCGAAGTAATCCTCGAGTAAAATTCGAGTGAAGCCGTGAATGGCCCTTAAAGGAGTGCGGAGGTCATGAGATACCGAATAGGAAAAGGATTCAAGCTCCTTGATCGCAACCTCAAGCTTCCTGGCGTTTCTTTCGGTAAGTTCAACCTGATGCCTTAGACTTTGGTTGAGTTCGTCGAGCTCTTTTACCTTTTCTTCCTTTTTTTTTATCTGAATGGCCAGTTCCTCCACTACCGAGGCTAGTTCTTTTTCGGTAGAGATCTTATCTTTATTGAGCTTGGCCAATAAATCCTGCGTAAGTTTCAGCTGTTCCAAGTTATCTTCAGAAGAATGCATTAAAATAAAAACTAAAAAATGGTACTATTGCGAAATATAGGATTTTTCTATTTAATTATTTAAGAAGTCTTTAAGAAAATTATTCCTACATAAATTTTTAGTATTTGGTTAATATGATTGGTAAAATAAAACGACTGGAAGAAGTGTCAAAACT
>CAYWAB010000054.1:0-16009 GCA_964456105.1 uncultured Christiangramia sp.
ATATGTTAAGTCTGTAGACAGCGACCTTGAAGTTGTAGGATTTGAAAGAGTAGCTTTAGGATAAGCCTATTTAAAATAAAATCTGAAAAGAGGTCTTAAGTATTTAGGACCTCTTTTTTTATTTGACCCTTTGAACTCAAGTATTTATCTCATTAAGTTCAATATACCTGTATCATAAATTTTAACTTCGCAACATGTCCGATAAGCCTTTCAAATTTAAACAGTTCACCATTGAGCAGGATCGCTGCGAAATGAAAATAGGCACAGATGGAGTCCTGCTTGGCGCATGGAGCTCACTGGATCATAATCCTGAAAGTATCTTGGATATCGGTACAGGAACGGGACTTATTGCCTTGATGCTTGCGCAAAGGTCTGATGCTTTCCAGATCGATGCTCTGGAAATAGAAGATAATGCATACGAACAGGCGGTCGAAAATTTCGAAAGAAGTGACTGGGGTGACCGTTTATTCTGTTATCATGCCGGTTTTGACGAGTTCGTTGAAGAAATGAAGAATGAGGAAGACTATGACTTAATAATATCTAATCCTCCATTCTATTCTGAAGATTATAAAACAGGAAACGAGAATCGGGACAAGGCACGCTTCGCAGATGCCTTACCCCTTCCGGAATTGATAGAAGGTGCTTCCCTTCTGCTTTCCAAAAACGGACACTTGGATATGATCATTCCTTTTTCAGAAGAAGAGAAAGCTCTGGAACTCGGTGAAAATCATCTTTTATTTCCAAACAGAATCACGAGAGTTAAAGGAACTAAAGAATCTCCGAAAAAAAGAAGCCTAATAAGCTTTGGGTTTGAAAGAACAGAAATTGAAATCAAAGAGCTGATTTTAGAAATTTCACGACACAATTATACCGAAGAATTCAAGGAGCTTGTAAAAGATTTCTACCTGAAATTATAATTACTTTTAATTGTTTTCGTCACCCTGAACTTGTTTCAGGGTCCCTATAAAGTAAGGAGCAGATGCTGAAACAAGTTCAGCATGACTTATTAAAAGAAAAACCTATGAGGTTTTGAAAACCTCACAGGTTTAAAAAATAAGATTGCTTCTCACAAAAGACTTGGTTACATTTGTTGTAAACACTACACAAAATGAAACCAGATCTTTTCCAGGCACCTGATTATTATAACCTTGATGAGCTCCTTACCGATGAGCATAAAATGGTGCGCGACGCTACCCGAGAGTTTGTAAAAAGGGAAGTATCACCCATCATAGAAGAAGCAGCCCAAAAAGCTCAGTTCCCAAAACAACTCATTAAAGGCCTTGCAGAAATAGGTGCTTTTGGACCTTACATTCCTGATGAGTATGGAGGTGCAGGACTGGATCAGATCTCTTATGGTTTAATAATGCAGGAAATTGAGAGAGGTGATAGCGGAATTCGTTCTACTGCTTCAGTTCAATCCTCCCTTGTGATGTATCCTATCTTTAAGTACGGCATCGAGGAGCAAAGAAAAAAGTACCTGCCAAAACTGGCTTCCGGAGAAATGATCGGCTGTTTTGGCCTCACCGAGCCCGACCACGGATCTAATCCTGGCGGAATGACCACCAGTTACAAGGATAAAGGCGATCATTTTTTGCTCAACGGGGCAAAGATGTGGATCTCTAATTCACCTTTTGCTGATATTGCAATAGTCTGGGCAAAGAACGAAGAAGGACGTATCCATGGATTGATCGTGGAGAGAGGCATGGAGGGCTTCACAACTCCTGAAACACATAACAAATGGTCGCTAAGAGCCAGCGTAACCGGAGAACTCATATTCGATAACGTGAAAGTTCCAAAGGAAAACCTGTTGCCAAACAAATCTGGTTTGGGAGCACCGCTGGGATGCCTGGATTCTGCCAGATACGGAATCGCGTGGGGAGCCATTGGTGCAGCTATGGATTGTTATGATACCGCTTTGAGATATGCTAAGGAAAGAGAGCAATTCGGAGTTCCCATCGCGTCGAAACAACTTCAGCAAAAGAAACTCGCTGAGATGATCACGGAGATCACAAAAGCACAACTGATGGCCTGGAGGCTTGGCACACTAAGAAATGAAGGTAAAGCCACCTCGGCACAGATCTCGATGGCCAAAAGAAATAATGTGGAAATGGCGATCAACATCGCAAGGGAAGCGCGACAGGTTCTAGGTGGAATGGGAATAACGGGAGAATATAGCATCATGCGGCATATGATGAACCTGGAAAGCGTGATCACTTATGAAGGAACCCATGATATCCATCTTTTAATTACCGGACTTGATATTACAGGACATGCCGCCTTTTAAAGAATATTAGACACCTACTTAGGTTAAAATATTTTTAAACAAGATCAAAACAGGGGCATCGCTTACAGCGTTTGCCCTTTTTATATTTTTCGCAGCATTCCGTTTTGAGAGGCTTCGGTTTTTTGGCATAAACTCCATCCACCCTAAGATAATCCTTAGACCTGCTGGAATAGAATACTATGATACTTGTTATAACCATTTTCATATAGCTATAATATAAATTAAACTTATTGCCTGACAATCATGGTTAAACAAGCTTTAAAAACTCATAAGGATTTTCTAATCTTATCTTCAGCTTTTACCTTTGTAAAAAATTGAGAATTCTATGATAACAGAGATAAACGAAAGTTTAAAACCTCTAACCAATCAATTAATAGATCATCCTTTATACAACAAAATAAGTACTCCACAACAGCTCCAAATATTTATGGAGCACCATGTCTTTGCGGTATGGGATTTTATGTCCCTGCTTACCGCGCTCCAGGAGATACTTACTAAAACCACTAATCCGTGGCTGCCAGTTGGAAATCCTGAAACCAGGTATCTTATCAATGAGATCGTTCTTGCTGAAGAGACCGATATCAACAAATTCGGGAAACGTCAGAGCCATTTTGAAATGTACCTCGACGCAATGGCTGCTGCAGGAGCAAATAAGAAAAAAATAGAAGAGCTGTTGCTTCAGGTAAATCATGGAACCGACATCTTCCTGATCATTGCAGCAAGTAAATTACCGGTAAGCATCAAACAGTTTTTAAAGAACACCTTCGAGGTGGTATACAGCAGGGAACCGCATAAGATCGCCTCTGCCTTTACCTTTGGCAGAGAAGGACTGATCCCTGATATGTTCAGTTCCATAATCGAGAAAGTACAAAAGAACTTTCCTGAAGAAGACCTGAGCCTTTTTAAATATTATTTTGACAGGCATATAGAATTGGATGGTGACGAGCATGGTCCTATGGCTTTTAGAATGGTAGAGGAACTATGTGGAGATGATCCTGTGAAATGGGAAGATGTAAAGAATACGGCCGAAACTGCACTTAAGAGCAGGATCGAATTCTGGGATGGTATAGAAGCAGAAATTGAAGAAAAAACACAGGTAGAATTTGCCTGAATGAACTATTAAATAAAAACCTGAATTTTTCGATTCAGGTTTTTTGTTCTATTAAACTTCAGGAGCTATCCTTACTTCAAGACCGTCAAGTTCCTTGGTTATTGGAATCTGACAACTCAAGCGACTATTATCTTCCACAAGGAATGCCTGATCAAGCATATCTTCCTCTTCGATACTTTTCTCCGGAAGCATGTGCTGAAAGTTTAAAATATAGCACTGGCAGGATGCACACATCGCCATCCCCCCGCAAATACCTATGGTTCCTTCGGGAGCAAGCTCATGGGAGCGAATCACTTCCATAAGGTTCATATTCATATCTGTTGGAGCATCCACTAAATGTGCCTCTCCTTCCCTGTCGATGATCGTAATTTTTATATCAGACATAATACTTTATCTGTTCTCAAATATCGGAATACTGAGTTAAACCTCTTTTAATTGATACTTTTAATTACCTCTTTTTTGGCTTCTTTCTTACTTCCGTCGAAACCGTTTACTCCACTTACGGTAGTATATTTCATTACATACCTTTTATCAGGATTGATCCTTTGATAAGCGCTTTGACACATTATCGCGGCTTCATGAAAACCACAAAGAATAAGTTTCAATTTGCCTTTATAGGTATTCACATCGCCGATAGCATATATTCCCGGAATATTGGTTTGATAATCATAAGAATTATCAACCTTTATCGCATTCTTTTCTATCTCAAGTCCCCAGTTACCGATAGGTCCAAGCTTTGGAGAAAGTCCGAATAACGGAATGAAATGATCTGTTTCCATAGGCTCCTCTCCCTTTGCCTCATCCTTATGTCTTATCAGAACAGATTCCAATTTATCTTCTCCTTTAAGGTCGACCACTTCTGCATCGGTTATCAGATTGATCTTTCCTAATTTGGATAACTCCTCAACCTTCTCTACAGAATCCAGTGCTCCACGAAAATCCTTCCTTCTGTGTACCAGGGAAACTTCTTTGGCAACATCTGCCAGATAGATGCTCCAGTCAAGCGCTGAGTCTCCACCGCCGGCAATGATCACCTTTTTATCCCTGTATACTTCAGGATCTTTAATAATATATGCGACTCCTTTATCCTCATAATCCTGGATAGAAGCGATTGGTGGTTTCCTTGGCTCAAAACTACCTAGCCCTCCTGCAATAACTATTACCGGAGCGTGATGCCTGGTTCCTTTACTGGTAGTTACTATAAAACTTCCATCCTCCTGCTTTTCGATAGTTTCTGCTCTTTCTCCTAAAGTAAATCCAGGCTCGAAAGGTTTAATTTGCTCCATGAGATTATCCACAAGATCACCTGCAAGTATTTCAGGAAAACCTGGGATATCATAGATCGGTTTTTTAGGGTAGATCTCAGAGCACTGTCCTCCCGGCTGCGGCAATGCATCTATTAAATGACACTTCATTTTTAACAATCCGGCTTCAAAAACAGCAAAAAGGCCAGTAGGCCCTGCTCCAATTATAAGTATATCGGTTTTAATCATGCTAGCATAACTTAAATGGCGGTAGTTTACTTTTCGATATTAACTACCTGTTCAATTTGGGGAACGTATTTTTTAATGGTCATCTCTACTCCGCTCTTCAAAGTCATTTGATTAACGGAGCAGCCAACACATGCACCTTCCAGTTGAACTTTCACCAGCCTGTCATCCTCTATGGAAACCAAAGATATATTCCCACCGTCGCTCTCCAGGAACGGTCTTATCTCGGCCAGTGCCTTTTCTACATTTATTTTAACTTCTTCGCTTGTCATTTATTTCTTATTAACGGCGCTGCAACCTGCCATTGTGGTGATCTTGATAGCTTCTGTTGGAGGTAAACTCTTATTTCTGTTTACCGTTTCCTGAACCATATTTCTGGTAATTTCTTCAAAAGCTGATTCTAATGGAGTCGCCGTTTGAAGTGCTGCAGGCCTTCCAATATCTCCAGACTCTCTCAAACTTTGAACCAGCGGCACCTCTCCAAGGAAAGGAACTTTCAGATCTTTCGAAAGATTTTTAGCTCCTTCCTGTCCAAAAATATAGTATTTATTCTCAGGTAATTCTTCCGGAGTGAAATAAGCCATATTTTCTACGATCCCCAGAACAGGTACATTGATGCTTTCCTGTTGGAACATCGCCACTCCTTTTTTCGCATCGGCTAATGCCACGTTTTGAGGAGTACTTACAATCACCGAACCTGTGATAGGAAGGGATTGCATGATCGATAAATGAATATCTCCAGTTCCCGGAGGAAGATCCACCAGAAGGAAATCGAGTTCCCCCCATGCCGCGTCAAAGATCATTTGGTTTAAGGCTTTTGCTGCCATTGGCCCTCTCCAGACAACTGCCTGGTTTGGTTTAGTGAAGAATCCAATGGAAAGAACTTTCACCCCATAGTTTTCTACAGGCTTCATTTTGGATTTTCCATCCACTTTCACAGACAATGGTCTTTCCGCCTCTACATCGAACATGATGGGTACAGAAGGACCATAAATATCGGCATCAAGGATACCTACCTTAAATCCCATTTTTGAGAGTGTAACCGCTATATTCGCCGTAACTGTAGACTTTCCAACTCCTCCTTTACCTGAAGCAACCGCAATTATGTTTTGAATTCCAGGAATTGGTTTCCCTTTAATTTCCGGTTTCTTTTTTTCAGGTGCCTCTACCTTAATATTTACTTTGACCTTAGCTTTAGGATAAACTTTTTCATGAATGGCTTTCATCACATCCACCTCGGCTCTTTTCTTTATATGAAGTGCCGGAGTAGCAAGGACCAGGTCCACCACTACCTCATCTCCAAAGGTCATCACGTTCTGTACGACACCGGCTTCCACCATGTTCTTTCCTTCTCCAGCTACAGATATGGTTTCCAGCGCTTTTAAAATATCTTTTCTGTTTAATTTCATAGACTGATTTTAATCAGATTTATAAGCTTATATAGACTGATTCTAAATGCAAATATAGGTTGAAAAGCTAAGAATACGAAGTATTTATCAATATTAGCTTTATGATATGATAACCTGCGATTATGGAAGCTGATCCTCAAAGATATCAGGCGAGTTCGCTACCGGGATCCCATAAATATCTTTCAAGATCCACGATCTGATCTCCTTTCACTTTCACTCCTTCCGCTTCTAGTAATTGCTTCATCGCATCACTGCCTCCAAAATGACTTTTCCCAGTGAGGAGTCCGTTGCGGTTTACTACACGATGGGCCGGAACATCCTCCCTATTCTTTGCAGAGTTCATTGCCCATCCAATCATTCTGGCACTTCTTGCAGAACCCAGATATCTTGCAATGGCTCCGTAGGTGGTAACCCGCCCCTCAGGTATCAACCTGCAAACCTCATATACTTTATCAAAAAAATTGTCAGAATTGGCCATCCTAAAAGTTGTACATCCTAATTAATGTGATCAGGATCAAAATCAACATCAAACCAACCATAAAATAGTTGGAATACTTTGCAAAGGATTCTGCGCGTTCCTCGATCTTGGCAAAGGAAAGCACATAAAAATAAAGCGTAGTGAAAGTACCCATTGAGGCTGCAAGGGCGAATGAAATGATCAGAGACCAGTCATAGGTGACATTATTGTTAATATTCATGGCTCCTGCTATAGCGACAAAATAGGGAATAGGAAATACGTTGAGCACTGCAACCAGCATTCCTTTCAGGATAGAATTCGCACTGGCCTTTTTAGCTCTGGGTTTAATAACCTTCCGACTTTTTGCCTTAAGAAAAAAGTAAATTCCCAGTATAACGAAGATCACCAGTCCGGCCCTAAGAAACATCTTCTTCACAAGAGGATGATCAAAAATATATTTCGCCAGTAATACAGCTATAAATGCCTGGATAAGTACTACTATCGCAGCACCTAATGCTGTGAACATACCGTTTTTCTTACCTCGTACAACGCAGGTCTTTGCCACGGTCATATTCACGAGCCCAGGAGGAACTACCCCAAGAAAAGCCGCTAAATAAGTAATGAGAAATAGTTTTGTTTCTTCCAATCTCCCTTATTTGATCTTAAACCGAATGTAAGTTATTGGTTTTCCTTTTTCAAGGTACTGTTTTTCGTAGAAGGTTTGAATACCTGTTACTTCTTTTGGTGAATATTCGTTCTTATAGATATCATGATGCGCATATAGGACCTCATGTCCTTCACCATGTAAAAGCCCCAGAGTATAGCCATGCATAAATTCGGAATCTGTCTTAAGATGGACTATACCGTCTTCCTGTAAAATATTCTTATATCGGGTTAAAAATTCCGTATTGGTCAGGCGGTGTTTTGTCCTCTTGTATTTTATCTGAGGATCTGGAAATGTGATCCATATCTCATTTATTTCATTTTTAGCGAAGACATGCTCAATCAATTCGATCTGGGTGCGAATAAAACAAACGTTGTCCATTCCCTCTTCTATTGCGGTCTTTGCACCACGCCAGAACCTGGCCCCCTTTATGTCGATACCAATAAAATTCTTATCAGGATTTTGTCTTGCCAGGGCAACGGTATATTCACCTTTACCGCATCCCAGCTCAAGAACTACCGGGTTATTATTCTTGAAAAATTCTTTACTCCAGTTCCCTTTTAAGTTGAAATTACCATCGGTGAGCTCCTCCCTTGAGGGCTGGATCACATTTTCGAAATGTTCGTTTTCCTTAAAGCGCTTGAGTTTATTCTTGCTTCCCACTAAAAAAATGATATTTTGGCAAAATTAAAGAAAATACCCCACCTTCCGGTAAGAATATAATTGTAATATGGGAAAAAAGAGAATTCTCGTAGCGGCCCTCAATTGGGGATTAGGACATGCCACCAGAAGTATCCCGATCATCAAAGAATTACAACACCATGATTTTCAGCCAATTTTAGCGTCTGACGGCGCTGCGCTGAAAATCCTGCAAAAGGAATTTCCTCATCTTCCTGCTATCGAATTACCTTCCTATAATATTGAATACTCTAAATCGGCTAGATTTTTCAATTGGAAAATGCTAATGAATACGCCGGATATACTTTCTGCCATAAAAGCGGAAAGAGCATTAACTGAAGACCTAGTGAAGGACCTGGGACTGGACGGTATCATCTCAGATAATCGTTTTGGAGTTCGAAGCGACAAGCTGAAGACCAATGTTTTTATCACACATCAGCTAAATGTTCTAAGCGGAAATACAACTTCCCTGAGCAGTTACATTCACAGAACATATATAAATAAATTCCAGCAATGCTGGGTCCCTGACCTGGAAGGAGCGAATAATCTTAGCGGAATACTCGGACATCCTTTAAAAACCCCTTCAAGCGTAAAATATATTGGGCCACTCAGCCGATTTGAAAAAAAAGACCTTCCAATCAAATATCACTATCTAATTATTTTAAGCGGACCAGAACCTCAACGCAGTATACTTGAATCCATTTTATTGAAAGAATTCAAGAACACAGAAGCTAAAACATTGCTAATTCGTGGGGTAGTGAATGAGGAAACTATCCAGAATGACAATCCCAAACTGAACATCAAGAATTATCTTTACGGCAGTTCACTGGAAGAGGTAATGAATTGTTCAAAATATGTAATTTCCAGATCCGGGTATACTTCGATAATGGATTTTGCCAAACTGAATAAAAAAGCTTTTTTTATTCCAACCCCGGGACAAAAGGAACAGGAGTATCTGGCTGAAACAATGGAGGAAAAGGGCTTTGCTCCATTTAGTGAACAAAGAAAATTTAAATTTTCAGATCTTAAAAAACTTAAAGATTACAATGGATTAAGTGATCTCGGGAACTACACGAGCTTCGGGGATCTTTTTACTTTTTTCCATGGTGAATGAAAACTCACTGCCGACTCCAAATACACTATCTACATATATCTTTTCTCCGTGAGCCTCTAGAATATGCTTCACTATAGAAAGTCCCAATCCTGAACCTCCTTCTTTTCTAGATCCGCTTTTATCTACCCTGTAGAATCGTTCAAAAAGTCTTGGGATATTTTCCTTCTGTATCCCTTCTCCGTTATCGGTAACCCTTACGATCACTTTATTCTTGATCAGGTTCTCGATACTGATCTCAGTGGTACCTCCTTTTTTCCCGTATTTAATTGAGTTAACGATCAAATTGGTAAGTACCTGCTGTATCCTTTCTTTATCTGCTCTAACGTAGATAGGATCTTGGTATTCCATATCAAAGGTTAGGGTGATATTCTTTTTGGTGGCTTTCATTTCCAGAAGATCGAAAGAGGCCTGGATGAGTTCAACGATATTGAAAGTTTCATAACGCAAATGAAGGTCTCCCACCTCCAACTTTGTGATCATATCCAGATCCTTAACAATATAAATAAGCCGTTCCACCCCTTTGCTGGCTCTTTGAAGATATTTCTTTCTAACGGCTTTGTCTTTATAGGCCCCATCAAGTAGTGTAAGTATATAACCCTGAACTGTAAACAAAGGGGTCTTTAATTCGTGAGAAACATTCCCCATAAATTCCTTTCGATACGCTTCGCGGACCTTTAAAGTTTCTATTTCAAGTTTTTTATCCTCGGCAAATTTTTCCACCTCCCTGGTTAAGCTGGACATATCTGTGGTAACCTGGTTCGGGTTAAGCGTTTTAGAATCGAGAAGGGAAACATTATCGTAGATCTGTTTGATGCGTCTGTATATAAAACGTTCCACCCGGTACTGGGTCACAAAGAATGAAAAAATACAGCAAATAAGAAAAAACGCGACGACCCAGAAAACAGTGAACTTTAATTCCAGTAAAATGAAAATGCTCATAACCACAGTAAGAAATAAACTGATATAAATAGAATTTCTTACTGCGAATCTGTATGAACGTTTAAATTTTCTTGACATTAAACTACGAACTTATAGCCGACCCCCTTGATCGTTTTTATCATATCGTCACCTATCTTTTCACGAAGTTTCCGGATATGCACATCGATGGTCCTTCCCCCCACCACTATATCGTTTCCCCAAACAGTATCCAGAATATCTTCCCTTGTAAATACTTTTCCAGGCTTGGAAGCCAGTAAAGAAAGTAATTCGAATTCCTTCCTGGGAAGGGTCATTTCCTCCTTATCCTGGATGATCTTATATTCTTCCCTGTTGATGGTGATTCCTCCCAATTTAACAACATCAGCCGATTGATCGTCATCACGATACCTCCTTAAAAGGGCTTTAACTTTCGAGATCAAAACCTTTGGCTTAATAGGTTTTGTAATATAATCATCGGCTCCGGCATCAAATCCTGCCATCTGGGAATAATCTTCACCTCTAGCAGTAAGGAATGCGATAATGGTATCCTGAAGCTCGGGAGATTTCCTTATTTGCTCACAGGCCTCGATACCATCCATTTCCGGCATCATTACATCCAGGATGATAAGATGAGGCTTATGTTTTTTAGCAAGCTTTACGCCTTCGCTGCCATTATCTGCAGTTATTACTTTATATCCTTCAGAAGAAAGATTATATCCAACGATCTCCAGGATATCTGGCTCATCGTCTACGAGTAATATTAAAATGTCCTTTTTCTTCATAACGATTTAAGGTCCGGTTTAAGTTGCCATAAAATTAACTATTAATTTGAATTATAAGAGCCTCTAACGCATTAGTAACATTAAGCTAACACTATAATGACAAAGGATTAATCCTGAGGTAACCCAGTCTTTACGTTCCTGTCATTTATTTGCACCGAGATTTTACAACAAAGAAAATGAAACGAATTATAGTTATTAGCCTTTTATTTTTAACAAACTTTTTACAGGCTCAGGACGCCGAAAAAGGCATTATCGCAGGAAAGCTTTCCGATAAAGAAATGGGAGGAGAACCACTGCCTTTTGCCAACGTTATCATTAAAGGCACTTCCACAGGAACAACCTCTGATTATGACGGACTTTACCAGCTAAAAAATATAGAACCTGGCACTTATACCATTGTTTTCAGCTTTATTGGATACGAGACCCTTGAAGTTCCTGACGTGGTTGTAGAAGCAGGAAAAGTTACCGAAGTGAATACAGAACTAGGTTCCAGCGCTGCTTCTCTCGATGAGGTGGTAATTTCTACCGTAGCCCGAAGGGATTCTGAAGTAGCACTACTGATCGAACAAAGGAATTCTGTGGAGATCAAGGAAAGTATAGGAGCTCAGGAACTTGCCAAGCTTGGTGTTTCTGATGCGGCTACCGCTACCACAAAAATATCCGGAGTTACCAGCAGTGAAGCTTCCGGAGATATTTTTGTAAGGGGATTAGGGGACCGTTACCTATATACAACCATGAACGGACTTCCTATCCCTTCAGATGATGTAGAAAGAAAAAATATAGACCTTGGGCTATTCCCAACAAGGGTTATTCAGAATGTCAGCATCAGTAAGACCTATTCCGCAGAGAATTCCGCAGACCAGGCTTCCGGAACTATCGATATCACTTCAAGAGAACTAAGAGGAACAGACGAATTGGACCTTGGGCTTCAAATGGGTGTTAACACCAATGCAGTTGGAGAATTTGATAATTTCAAGGTTTCTCCAAACCAGAACGATGTTTATTTTGGTTTTTATGACCAGGCCATTCCTACTCAATATGCCCTGAATAACCAAACCTGGAACACGGAAACCGATGCCTTCCCGGTAAACAGGAGATATGCTTTTACAGCCGGTAAAAAATTTGGTGACGACTTCAGGATCTTGCTTACCGGGTCGCAATCCTCAAAATATGAATATAATGAAGGTATATTCAGAGAGTATAGAAGTAACAACCTTTATGATTTTTTCAGCGATGTTGAGAACTTTTCCAAGACAGATAATACAACCGGCTTACTTGATATCTCCTATGGAATAAATGACAACCATAGGCTAAAATTCACCAGTTTGTTCATCAATAAACTTACTGATGAAGTTTTCGAAGCCGGTAGAAATGGAGAGGGGGTCGTATTCGAAGAAACTTCCCCATCAGAGAACCTTAACCAATTCATCCGGGACCAGAATATAAAGCAGACGCGTCTCTGGATCAATCAACTTCACGGGAACCACGATCTTTCAGAAAGAAATGAGCTCGAATGGGCTGTTGGATTTAACCAGGTTGATGCAGATGAGCCAAACCGTATTCGAAACGAGGTGAACTACGACGGAGATGATTTTGTGCAGCTTGGAAGAATGGGAGGATATCAGCAGAGAAAATCATCCCAAATCATCGATGATATTGAACTTAATGCTTTTCTTCAGGACAAATACACCTTTATAAAAGACGAAGAAACCGGAAAAAACATTTTCCTTCAGGCAGGCGGAAATTATCGTAACAAGGAAAGGGATTTCGTCTCAAGATTCTTTGGGGCCGAGGAAACCTTCCTCAATTCGGTAAACCCTCCTTCTATCGACGATCTTTCAAGTGTATTTACAACCGAGAATTTCAATAATGGAATTTTACAATTCAACCGTCTAACTCCGGACAGATATAATGCCATCCTAGAGTCTTATGGCGGTTTTGCAAATTTCAATTACGGAGCAGGAAAATGGAATGTGAATATTGGAGCGAGATACCAGCATGATAATCTTGATGTGGTTTTCGACGTAAATAACTACCCATCAAACCGTCCAAATTTTGCCTTCAAGGAATACGATAATATCTATCCAAGCCTTAATGTGAAATATGCTGCCGGTGAAAATTCAAGTTTAAGACTTGCTGCCAGCAGAACGATAACTCTACCTGAATTTAAAGAGATTGCTCCTTTTGAATATGTTTCCCAGACAGGACAGATCACCAGAGGTAATCCAAACCTTGACGCTTCGAAAAACATCAACTTAGATTTGAAATATGAGTTCTTTCCAAGCTCTGGTGAATTGATCTCCCTTACCGGATTCTACAAAAAGATCGACGATCCAATCAACAGGGTTCAGGATAGAGGTTCGGCCGGTGTTTTCTCTTACTTCAATGCCGGTGAAGAAGCGAATATTTACGGAATCGAACTGGAAACCAGACTTGATGTGATCGAAAATGAGAGCGAAGAGGGAATTGACCTTGGAGTAAGCTTTAATGCTTCCAGGATGTGGCATAAGCAAGGATTGAAAGAAGTATTTGACGAAGAAGGAACTTTTATAAGAACCTTCCGCTATAATAATAAGACAGAGGTTGGGCTTCAAGGAGCCTCAGACTGGATCTTTAACGGATCGCTTAACTTCTCTAATGAAGCCGAAAATCCATTTAGCGCTTCTCTCGTAGCGAACTATGCTTCAGATAAGATATTTGCACTTGGAGCACCTGAGATTCAAACCCAGAATGACGTTTTCTATAATGATGAGATCGTAGAAAAAGGATTTGTAACCCTTGATGCTATAATCACCAAGGAGTTTAATGAAAATTGGCAGCTTCAGTTCAAAGGACAGAATCTACTTAATCCTGAGATCGAAAGGGTGCAGGCTATTAGACCAAGTTCAACAGGGACAGAAAGTTTACAAACGGTAAGATCTTACACCAGAGGTGCTGTATTAAGCCTTGGAGTAAACTATTCCTTCTAACTAGAAACCATTATTTATTAACCACAAATATTTATTAACCATTCAAAACCAGAATTTGAAGCAAATTGTTAAAACATGAAAAAATTAAGCAACAAAATTTCAGTAATTCTAGTTCTTGCGGCAGCGGTTTTCGCAACGAGTTGTAGTAATGATGATATTAACATCGAACCTATAAATCCTGGAAATTCAGGACCAGTTGAAGGAACAGATCTTAACGGATCGGTACAGGAGAACAGAACGCTTGATCCAACCGAGACCTATTCACTTTCCGGAGTTCTTTCTATAGAATCCGGGGTAACCTTAACTATTCCGGCAGGTACGAGAATAGTAGCTGATGATGATACTGATGCTACAGATGTTTACATCGTGGTGCAAAAAGGAGGTAATATCGAAATAAATGGAACTGCTTCTGCCCCTGTTGTAATGTCCTCTGCAAGTGGACAGTCAGGCAGTTGGGGTGGACTTGTAATCGCCGGAAATGCCGTGACCACTGAAGGTGTAGATGCGATTGCTGAAGTTGGCGGGATCATTTACGGCGGCAATGACGCCGAAGACGATTCAGGATCTATAAACTATCTTGTACTCTCTGATGCCGGCGCGCAGATCAATGCGGAATCACAGTATAACGGATTATCTCTTTATGCGGTGGGATCTGGTACCACTATCCAGAATGTTGCCATACTTAATGGCGCAGACGACGGTGTAGAATTTTTCGGAGGCTCTGTCTCAGTTACCAATCTTTATCTTGAAAACAATGAAGATGATGCTGTGGACTGGACTGAAGGCTGGAACGGATCTGTAACCAACACCTACGTGCTGCACACCATAGGAAATTTTTCTACTGCCATTGAAGCAGACGGAGTTGACAACAACCCTACCTTCAATAACTTCACCGCAGTATCTACTACCGGTGGTATCGCTCTTCAATTCAAAAAACAATCGGGAGCAACTATTACAGGACTTTCACTTTCCGGATACAACACTTCGGTAGATATCGTAGAAACAGGAAGAACTAATCTTTCTAACATAAAACTGAATGGAGAAACTGCAGATCCTTCAAATGCTTACAATACCGCTCCAACCGTGATGGTTTCTAATTTCGACTGGATCACCAATCGTGGCCAAGTTTCGGTACTACCTGGAACGGTTGATAGTGATCTGACCCTTGATTCCAATACCGAATATGTGATTAGTGGAACCGTCTCGGTAGAAGATGGGGCAACATTAACGATTCCTGCAGGCACCAGGATTACCGCTAGATCTGATGATAACGAGTCAGGAACCAGCATTTACATTGTGGTTCAAAAAGGAGCTATGATAGACATCCAGGGTACAGAATCTTCTCCTGTAGTAATGACATCCACATCGGGGCAACCAGGAAGCTGGGGAGGTTTAGTGATCGCCGGAAACGCAGAAACTACAGAAAGTATTGATGCTATTGCTGAAGTTGGCGGGATCATTTATGGAGGCAATGATCCTGAAGACAACTCGGGTTCCATAAGCTATCTTATCCTCTCTGATGCCGGAGCACAGATCAATGCGGAGTCTCAGTATAATGGTCTTTCCTTATACGCAGTAGGATCTGGGACAAGTATAGAAAATATCGCCATCCTAAACGGTGCAGATGATGGAGTTGAATTCTTTGGAGGATCAGTTTCCGTAACAAATCTCTACCTTGAAGACAATGAGGATGATGCCGTAGACTGGACTGAAGGTTGGGACGGAAAGATAACAAACACTTACGTGTTACACACCATAGCGAATTTCTCTACAGCTATCGAAGCTGATGGTGTAAATAATATGCCTACGATTGAAAATTTCACTGCAGTATCTGAGACCGGAGGAATCGCATTGCAGTTCAAAAAACAATCTGGCGCTACCATTACGGGACTATCATTGTCTGGATACGACACAGTACTGGATATCGTAGAAACAGGCAGAACAGATCTTTCAGGAATCCAGATAGAAGGAGTAACTGCTACTTTAAACGCAAGCTATGATGTGGAGGCGACTGTAGACGTTTCTACCTTTTCATGGGTGGAAGCAAACTTATAATAAAAATTAATTTCGTTTTAAGAATTTGATTATCAATAGTTAGCCAAATTAAGGGACCACAGGTTGTGGTCCCTTTTT
>CAYWAB010000055.1:0-3517 GCA_964456105.1 uncultured Christiangramia sp.
GCTATAGAAAGCGGAAAGGATATTGAAAAAATCTTTATCCAAAAAGGCCTATCAGGATCACTTTTTCAGGAGCTAAACCGGCATCTGAAAGATGGCAATTTTGCCATTTCCTATGTGCCTCAGGAAAAACTGAATAAACTAAGTAAAGGTAATCACCAGGGGGTGGTTGCCAATATTTCTCCAATAAGTTTTATAAGTCTTGAAAAACTGGTGGAAAATTCTCAATCTTCTTCCACTACACCATTATTTCTTTTACTGGATGGCCTAACGGATGTTCGAAATTTCGGTGCAATAATAAGAACAGCAGAATGTACCGGAGTCACAGGAATAATTATTCCTGAAAAAGGTTCTGCCCCCATCAATGCCGACACCGTAAAAACCTCTGCAGGTGCAGTCTTCAATGTTCCTATTTGCAAGGTTAACCATATCAAAGATGCCATTTTTCATCTACAGACTTATGATATAAAAATTGTCGCGGCTACCGAAAAAACGGACAAAAATATCTATGATCTTGATTTGAATCAGCCGTTGGCTATTGTGATGGGAAATGAAGCTAAAGGCATTTCGAATTCTATTCTTAAATCAGCAGATTACCAGGCTAAACTTCCTATGAAAGGAACCATTGCATCCCTTAATGTTTCAGTTGCTTGCGGAGCTTTTCTTTATGAAGTGGTTAGACAACGCCTCTAACCCTTTTTTGAATCCTCCTTATAGATATAATTATATTCAGATTCGTCATCTTCACTACCAGGATCTTCTTCAGGAAGGTTCTCAATAAAATTTCCATTTTCATCGAAATGCCTCATGAAAGGATCATCTTCTTCTGAATAGTCTGGCTGCTCCCACTGATATTTTGGAACTTCAATGATATCCTTTTTGAAGATCAAAGCGAGAAGAAAACCGCTTATAAGTCCAGAAAGGTGACCTTCCCAGGAAATCGAAGGATCTATAGGGGTAACATACCAAACTAGCCCACCATATATGAACACAACAATAAGGGACAAGGCTACAAGCCTGAAATGTCTGGAGAATATTCCCTTAAAAAAAAGAAATGATGCCAGCAAATAAATTATACCACTTGCACCAATGTGATTGGCAGGTCTCCCTATTAACCAGGTGAGAATTCCGGTAGAAATGAGTCCAATTAGTAAAATTTTCCATCGAATGGGACGATAGAAATAGAAAAGAGCAAGAGAAAGAATAAAAAGCGGTATCGTATTATTAAATAGATGTTTTATATCTGAATGGATAAAGGGTGAAAAAACAATCCCTCTTAAACCAATTGTTTCACCGGGCCTTATACCAAATCTTGATAAGCTGACTCCAAAACGGACCTCAACCCAAAATACTATCCAGATCAACAGGACAAAAAGTATTGGATAACCGATAGTTCCTGTTGTAAAAACAAAAGAGGTGTTCGTCTTCAAATTTTCTTCAATTTTAATTAATATTACAAAAAAGCATCCAAACTAAACCGGGTGCAAAACTGTCATTTAATAAAACACTATGAATCAGCCCCTGGCCGAAAGACTTCGCCCAAAAAACCTTGATGAATATTTAAGTCAGCAACACCTGATAGGACAGGATGGAGCATTGAGACAACAAATAAAACAAGGAATAATTCCCTCGATGATCTTTTGGGGCCCGCCGGGAGTTGGAAAGACCACTCTAGCAAATATTATTTCAAATGAGTCCGGCAGACCTTTTTTTACACTCAGTGCTATAAGTAGCGGAGTTAAAGACGTAAGAGAGGTAATAGAAAAGGCAAAAAAAAGTGAAGGCCTTTTTACTACAAAAAGTCCGATACTCTTTATTGATGAAATTCATAGATTTAGTAAATCTCAGCAGGATTCATTGCTCGGCGCCGTGGAAAAGGGATGGGTAACATTGATTGGAGCAACAACAGAAAATCCAAGTTTTGAAGTAATTTCTGCATTACTATCAAGATGCCAGGTATATATTCTAAAACCGTTTTCAAAAGACGACCTGATCGCGCTCTTAGAACGTGCAATAAAAGAGGACAAGGTGATTGCTTCAAAAAATGTTGAACTTAAAGAAACTGAGGCTTTATTAAGGCTTAGCGGGGGAGATGCAAGAAAACTTCTCAATATTTTTGAATTATTGGTTACATCAGGAGATAAAGATGTTGTAATCACGAACGACCTCGTCCTTTCCAAAGTTCAGCAAAATACCGTACTGTATGACAAAACCGGGGAACAGCATTATGACATAATTTCCGCTTTCATAAAATCTATTAGAGGGAGTGACCCTAATGCCGCTGTTTACTGGTTAGCACGAATGATCGAGGGAGGAGAAGATGTAAAATTCATCGCTAGAAGACTATTAATTTTAGCGAGTGAAGATATTGGCAATGCAAATCCTACAGCGCTGGTTATTGCCAATAATACTTTTCAGGCAGTAAATACGATTGGATACCCTGAAGCCAGAATAATATTGAGTCAGTGCGTGACCTACCTGGCTACCTCACCTAAAAGTAATGCCGCTTACAAAGCGATAAATGAAGCTCAGCAATTAGTGAAAAAAACTGGAAATCTTTCTGTGCCTTTAGCCATCCGTAACGCACCTACCAAGCTTATGAAAGATATAGGATATGGCAAGGATTACAAATACGCTCACAACCATGAAGGAAATTTTGTAGAAGCAGAATTCCTTCCTGAAGAAATAAAGAACACCACTCTTTATGAGCCTGGAAATAATCAGCGGGAGAATGCGCAAAGAGAGTTCCTGAAAAAGAGATGGAATAACAAGTATAATTACTAATCCTTCTTCTGGTATTCCTGCGTTATGGTTTCACCCGTTGATGTATTATAATACTCAACTATAAACGTATCATTCTTAAAATAAGCAATCCCCTGATGTGCCAGGGAATTATAAATGTAAGTTCCAGGTTTTCCTGCACTAACTAAAAGTGCGACTGGCTCAGTGCCTTCTTTCTGATATAGCGCAAAACCTTTTGCATTTACCTCAAGAAAGTATTCTACTCCATTGCGAGTATATATCGCTGGTCCGGGAATGGCACTTACCTCCACTACTCCGGTTTCCTGACTTTTTGATTGAACAGTATTAATACTGTCTTTTTTATTAACAGGAATAGATTTATCAACTGAAGCCTCAGTTATTTTTACCGCTTCAGGTTGTTTAGTAGAGGATTCCTTTTTTAGACCTGGATTATATTTGTAATTCAATTCCCTTACAGATTCAAAAGCATCCTTTAAAGCTTCCTGGTAGGCGTCTAGGTATTTTTTAGAGCGACTTCTCCCCTCTTTACTTTCAAAAACAAGTTCGCCTGAGCAGTTCCTTAATTGTAAAACAAGTTTAGTAACAAACATTCCGGAGTTATCTTTAATATCAGCTGTTAAACCCAGACATGGACTAATCCTAAGATCTTCAGGCTTTTCTTCTCCTTTCATAAGGGTTAAATAACCTTCCTTTTTGAACAAGAATTTCGTCAAAGAATTTAATCTGTATTCATCTATTTCCACAGCAAACTTATAGG
>CAYWAB010000055.1:3527-15916 GCA_964456105.1 uncultured Christiangramia sp.
TCATTTAAATTTTGTGCATTACCTTTCGGCATAAAGAAAAGTAAAATCAGAAGTATAGTATAATTTTTCACTGTTAGTTGTCTTTGAATACGAATTGCATACCGATTTGGAGTGAAGCGCTATTAGCTTTCGCCAGATTACTATAGCCTATAATATCATTTAAAGCAATATAAGCATTAAAATTCTTAAATCTTGAGGAAACCATGAAACCAAGTTTAGTCAAAGTAAATTCGTCCACACCATAGGCTACTCTGAATCTTAATTGTTCGGTTAATTTGCGGTCGTAGTAAGCCGTAACACCATAAGTTGGGCCCTTAGGTCTTAATGCTCCAGAAAAAATCATCCCGAACAAATTCATATATCTAGGCCTTTTGCTGATCAAATAATCACAAGGTAAAACTGCTTTTCCGGTTCCAAATTCAAATGAAGCATTATACTTAATAGGCCTCCAGGTTTTATAAGGATTATTTAAGGTCTCGTCTTTAAGATTAGCATCCAGTTCTTCTTCGAAAATCTCCCAATAAGGAATGGTTGCCTGGTTTCTTTCAAGTTCAGGAAATAAAGGTTCGAAACCATCAGTTTGATAGGATCCAAAATAGTATGCATTTTCCACATCTTTTTGATGGAACATGAGTCCAACGTCTTGGACCGAACCATTGATCGAAAACTGCTCTGTAACTTGATAATTGAAACCAAAGTCGAATCCGATTCCTATATTCTGACCAAAAAGCGATCTGCTAATTAATTCTTTTACGGCCTGATCTACCGTCATTCCTTCCTCATCCCTTAGTGAAGCATAACCGGAAGTATTCACAACCACATCAAGGCCATCAACATAATGCCTGAAAAAATTTGGCCCTCCCGGAGTAGCTTCGGTCCTGAAGGTGCCTTCATTATCATTACTTTCAGCATTAAAAATACCAGAATACAATTTGAACCTACCACCTAAAGTAAGTTGTCGATCCATTTTATAGTTGAAGCCTATATGGTAGGTAGTTAAAACCTCCCCGGTAAAGTTAACATCGGAAAAATTGAATTCTTCATTTATATAATCTGAATTTCCCTCGAAGGCAAGTATAGCCGGATCTTTTGGGAAGTATGCAAAAATATCCAGTTCTTGATAAATGCCTGCGGAAATATAGCCTCTTTCGCCGTACTTCCAGCCGAAGGAAAGAATTTCCAATTGTTCATTAACCGAAAAATAATCTGAAGAGGTAAGCTCTTTCATCACTCGCTGAACCCTTGAGTTCACGTCGTTATTTTCATTACTAAAAATATCATAGGCCGTTACTCCAGTTGATCCGGCAAAAAGATGGATCTGGGAAAAAAGAGGGATCCCAAAATGACGCTTAAAATCAATCCTCGCACCAGGATTTTGCAGAAGGGTTTGGGGAAGGTCATCAACATTATAAAGCAGGGGTCGATTTTGGCTATAGGAAAGCAGGGAGTTAAATAGGAATAAGGTCAGAACTATCTTCCGCATATTAAAATTCAAACTTGAACAGACCCGATGACAAAAAGTCCAACCCGCCTTTGAGATTATTCCCGTCTCCAATAAGCTGAAGTTCCACGACCATTTGGATACTCCTTTTTACTTTTCCGATATCGCTACCCTGTATTATATGAATTGTATCGACTACAGAAGAAGAAGTCTCAGAACCCGAAGGAATATCATAATTAACACTAAACTGGCTTCTGCCACTTTCCCCCAGAAATTTTATTTTACTTTTAATCTCATTAGGAAAGCTGTTCTCATGACGGAATCTGAATTCAGCATACTTCAAACCATCCTGAACATAATCATCATCCAAAAACTCAAGCCTTACGGTATCTCTTATAATCGGTGTAAATTGATCCGTCTCTGAGTTTATAAAATCATTTTCATTCAGCTGATAGAAAAGAAGGCTGGTTTCAATATCTGGTTGAAGAATAATATTCTGAGACTGTTCGAATTCGACATCCTTAAAACAGGAATTAAAAAGGAGGCAGAACAAACCTAAGAAAAACGATATTTTTAATAACTTCAAATGAGACACTTAAGTTGCTTTCTTAGGCAACGAAAATACCCATTCTTTATTGTTATAAATAATTTAACAGTTCTTTTAACTTTTGGATTTGCAGGAACTGATCTTGATTAATTTTTTCGTAGGTATCAAGCAAAATCGAGCGTATTCCAAAATTATGAGCTCCTACTATATCAGCTTCAAGGTTATCCCCTATCATTACTGAAAATTCAGGCTTTGCCTCACACTTAGAAAGTGCTTTATTGAATATTTCAGGATGTGGCTTTTTTACCCCGGCTTCTTCTGAGGTGGTCACGGTTTCGAAATAGTGATGAATTCCGGAGTTCTTCATTTTTCTTTCTTGGATTTCATCAAAGCCATTGGTAATAATATGGAGTCTATATTTTTTAGAAAGATAGTCCAGGATCTCTACACTATCTTCTAGCAGATGATTATTATTTGGAAGATATTTAATATAATCATCAGCAATAGTATCAATAGTGGTATCACAGGCTTCAAATTTTAGGGAATCGAAAGTTTCTTTAAGCCTGCCATACCGTAAAACTTCCTTAGATACCGAATTGTTCCTGTATAACTCCCAGTATTTGAAATTGATAGGAAGGTAAACCTCTAAGAAATCCTCTACCTCAAGTGCCATCTTTTGCATCTTAAAGATTTTCTCGAAAGCCAGAGCCGAATTCTTATCGAAATCCCAAAGTGTATGGTCCAGATCAAAAAAGACGTGTTCGATATTATTCAATTTCATAAATCTGTTTTAACAAGGAATAATATAATTGTTTATTTCCGTAAACTGAAAAATCCTGATTATTGAATACTCCCCTAAAAGTTCCCGCTACCTGCTTCACTTCGGCAATCATTCGCCCCAACTCATTTTTCACTTTTTTTTCTTCCTGATATTTAGTAACCGTTGAGTTAAAGAAATAGGGATGCACTTTTAAAGGCGTGGTAACTTCCATGTTGACATCATAGAACAAAAAAGGAGTACAGGTGCCTGCTCTAAATCCAAGCATTTCCGGATATCCCATAGAATGGTCGTTATTTATCTCCAACTCGATCAAATTATTATAATTATCAGGCAAAGTTAAATTGAACTTGGAATTCAAGGCGTGCTCCAAAGGACTATGGATTATATCCTCCATCCTGAGCTTTTCTTTTCTAAGACTACTTATTTCTTCCAGGGCATAGTACCCCAAAAGCAAACCAACTTTGGCATAGTCGGCCACAGATTTAATAACAGCCCTATGGGGGATCCTGTTATGACTGATATTCCTGTCATGAATCGAAAAATCACTTAGTTGAAACATGAATAACATATAAACCTTATGCTTTTTGATAATATCAATTAGATCATCAAAAATATCGTGAGGATCTTTCTTTAATCGAGCCCATACTTGCAAACGATCTATAACCCTTCTAATATTCAAATTAAAAAGATCAAGAAGTAAACCTATAAAGCTTCGAAGAAATCCCTTATTCTTGAACGTAAATGTATTATCTGAAGCGATAACGGTTCCCGTTTTAAATTTCCTTTCCTTAAATTCCAGATCAGGAAAGCGTTCTAAAAGAATATTTCTAAACTTGATAGCCCAGATATCTACCACAGGTTTATCCAGAAATCCTTCTTGGGCTGCCAGGCTTTCCCCTGCAGGAAATCGACCTTCCTTATCCTTAACATGTGGCAGATACTCTTCATACCTGGTAAGTAAATAAAAGGATGCAGCAAAAATATCGAAGGGCAGGTCACTGGTATCAGAAACACTAAAAAAACAAATAGTGTCTTCCCATGATTGCACCTTGATTTCTAATTCAGAAAAGCCTTGCTCCATTAGAAGATCTATTTTCTGAATAAAGAACTCATTCCCGAGAGCCTGTTTACCATAAGAAAGCTTAGCTCCATCGTGAGCTACGAATTCCTCAATTTTTGAAGTGAACTTTATAGAAATTCCTAGCATATGGGTGCATATATGCTTAAAAATATATAGTATTCTAGGGGTTAGCTTTTGTGTATAAATCAATAACATGAAGAATCGTCTTACAGCATACCTTCATCGGCAAAGCTAAGGTAGGATTTTTCAGTAACAATAACGTGATCAAGGATTTTGATATCCAGACTTTCGGCAGCGATTTTTAATTTTTTGGTTAATTGCTTATCAGATTCACTGGCCTTAAGATTACCCGAAGGATGATTATGAACAAGAATGATAGACACTGCTCCCAGTTCCAGAGCTTTTTTCAATGTGATCCTTACATCGACCAGAGTACCGGTAATTCCACCTTTACTTATCTGGTACTGCTCTAAAACCTTATTGCTATTATTAAGATAAATAATCCAGAATTCTTCATGTGGTAATTCTCCAATAACAGGTTGCATCATTTCAAAAATAGAATGACTCGAAGTGATCTTTATTTTCTCCAAAGCTTCCTCGAGCCTCCTTCTTCTTCCAAGCTCCAATGCCGCCACAATGCTCACGGCTTTTGCCGGACCTATTCCTTTGAACTTGCAAAGCTGGTTTATGGAAAGTTTTCCTAATTCATTGAGATTGTTTTGAGTAGACAATAAAAGCTTTTTACTCAGTTCTACGGCAGATTCTGTTTTACTCCCAGAACCAAGCAAAATAGCAATAAGTTCTGAATCACTCAGACTCAGCTTCCCTTTTTGAAGGAGTTTTTCGCGGGGCCTGTCGGCTTCAGCCCATTTTTTAATACTAAGATTTTGCATATTATCCATTCCAAGCTAAAGATAAACAATGAATAAATGCGCAGGCAGATTTTTTTTATACTTAAAAACCTAAAGATTGGCTTTTAATTCCTCCAGGTCCAGACCTCCATAATTCCCACTACTCATCAATAATAAAACTGAGTTTTCGAATGATTTCTTTTCAAGTTCAGATTTAAAGTCCTCCGAATTAGTGAAAACATTTAAGTTCTGCTTCCCAAAAGATTCTTTAATCTGGTTTTCGCTTACTGCCTCTAACTTTTTAATTGCAACAGCATCTGGAGAATAAAAAACCAGAGCTTCATCAGCTTTATCAAGACTCTCTCTGTATTCCTCAATAAATTCAGAATTTAAACTGCTGTAGGTATGCAGCTCTAAACAGGCAATAAGCTTTTTATCGGGAAACTGTTCTTTTACCGCCGCGGTAGTTGCTCTTACTTTAGATGGACTGTGTGCAAAATCCTTGAAAATCACAGAAGATTCGGTCTCCGCAATTTTTTCCAATCTTTTGGAAGCCCCTTTAAAAGTAGCAATGGCTTCGTAAAAATCGTCCTCATCTATACCCATGTGCTGACAAATCCACTTTGCTCCTGCCAGATTATTCAAATTATGCCTACCAAAGATCTCCAGCGGCATTTCTCCTTCTGGTACATCCAGTATGGTAAGAGCTCCATCCGTATGGTAATCTGGAGTTCTATAAGGATGCTTTCTAATTGGATTTTCCGTATTTTCTACTATGCGTTTTACCTCTTTATCTTCTTCATTATAGACAAGGATCCCGCCATTGACTATGGAGTCCACAAATATTCGAAACTGCTCCACATAATTCTCGTAGGTTGGAAAAACATTTATATGATCCCAGGCTATTCCACTTAGAAGTGCGATGTTCGGCTGATATAAATGAAATTTTGGTCTTTTATCTATAGGAGAGGATAAATATTCGTCCCCCTCAATTACAATAAAATCATTTTCCTCGGTTAAATGAACAGGATTGTCCAGGCCAGCCAGTGATGCGCCTATCATAAAATCAACTTCCTTATCGTGATAGTTCATCACATGGAGTATCATAGCAGTAATACTTGTCTTTCCATGAGACCCGCCTATAACTACACGAGTTTTATTTCTGGATTGCTCAAAAATGAATTCAGGATAGGAATAAATCTTTAGACCCAGCTCCTTTGCCTTTAAAAGCTCCGGATTATCTTCCTTAGCGTGCATCCCTAAAATTACCGCATCCAGATCAGAGGTAATCCTTTCTGAATACCATCCCAGTGCAGCGGGATGGATATTATTATTTTTTAGTCGGGAACTTGAAGGTTCAAAAATTGCATCGTCACTTCCGGTTATCTGGTATCCTTTATCCTTGAGAGCGATGGCAAGACTATGCATGGCACTTCCACCGATCGCTATAAAATGAATTTTCATAAAGAAATTTTGTACAAATATAAAGTTTTGGAAAACTAGACCGCAGCTTAAAGGTTTTGTATTTTCTGCTTTTCACTAAGCGCTTTTTCAAAATTAGGATCTATTTCCAAAGATTTGTCAAGATATGCGAGAGCCTTTTCCTGATTTTTTTTTGCATGTTCTATTTGAGCAAGCCTTAGGTAAGCCCAGGCTGGTGATTTTAGGTCCTTGTACCCGTAATTTTCAATATAATCATAAAGTAATTTTTTTCCCTTTTCCATTTCTACTTCATAAATAGCAGAAACCTCTCCCAATTCATATCGCAAATAATTCCTCGAAATAAGATGTGGCTTTCGGGCTGCAGTTATTAATGCCTGTTCGTATTTCATGGAAGCCAACTCTTTATAGCCAGAACTTCTAAAAATATATCCATCTGCTAGCAGTGCGTCAATCTCATTAAGTCTATCCAGATCTGAAGCATAGCTCTGCGCCATTGTCTTACTGCCCCCCAAAAATTCTGGTATCTGCATATAGAATTCTACAAGTGCACGGCGAGTTTCTTTATGTGACGGATCAAGATCTGCTGCCTTCCTTAAGTATTTTTTAATATCTCCAAGTAAAAGGGCTGCCTGTATTTTCGAACCATAGTACGCCTTCATACCCAATGCGCCCCCAAGCTTAAAATTATACATTGCATTTTCCGGATCCATATCTACCAGGCCTTGATAGTATTTAATCGCTGCATCCCAATTCTTTTCAAAACTTGCAATATCCCCGAGATATTCCTGAGCTTCGGGCATCTCCCTCAAACCTAAAAACACTTTTTTAGCTTCCGCTATCTCGTTATTCAGAAGTTTTTTTTCACCAGTTTTCAACTGCTCTTGTCCTGCGGCCTCTATAGAAAAAAGGCAAATAATACCGATGAATAACCTGAATAATGTTAACATAATTAAAATTTTCTTAAATTTAAACCATTAATAAGCATCCGATTATAAAAATTTATCTAAAAATCTCAAGATGCTGTTAAGATGTGTATCTATTTAACTCGGCATATTAAAAATTATTTTAATATTTGTGCAACTTTTAATCAGTTTAAACCTAATACTAATTTGAATTTAACACCTAGCCTATGCAAAATTTTACTTTAAGGTTTAAAGGTAAAATGTTTTACCTTTTAATCTTATCACTTTTTATCGGAAACTTGCCCTCAGTTTTCGGGCAAAGCTGCCCAACGGTAAGCGATACAGAACAGGAGTTCTGTTATTTAGCTACTGTTTCAGACCTAGAAGCTACAGCTGCCAGCGGAAAAACCCTTAGATGGTACCGTACAGCTTCGTCGACGAATCCTATTCCAAATAACGAAATTCTTGAAGACGGAACTTATTTCGCTGGAAACCAGGATGGTTCTTGTACTACGAGACAATCTGTAAACGTAACAGTTAATGATCTTGGAGCACCTGTTTCCCAATTTGGAAACTTCTACGAACCTTGTATCTATAATACCGCTGATGAAACTACGGTTGCTGATTTAAAAGCACTAATCACTACTGCAGACCCTTCATACGACATCAACGTATATGAAGAGGAATATGGGGATTCCTCTACTGAACTTGCAGATGATGTGGTTCTTGTTGCCGGTGAAAATTATTTCATAGGTCAGGATGATCCTGCTAGTACTTGCCAGTATTCTTCAAGAATAGCTGTAGAATATAATCCTGTGGAAGCTTTTGCACCAAATGCAACGGCCGCTCAACAATTCTGCGAAAGTGACGAACCAACCGTAGCAGATCTTACTGCGTCTGGAACTAGTCCAAATACTCAGGCTTTCAGATGGTACAGTACAGCTACCTCTGCTCCTGCATTAGCTCCTTCTACTCCTCTAGTTGATGGGGAAACCTATTATGTGAGTCAGATAGTAAATAGAACTAATTCAACACAGCCTCCTTGCGAGAGCACAGAACGTACTATGGTGACCGTAGAAGTCCTGGCCTCAGATGCCGGACCAGACAACACAGACAATGTGCTTTGTGTTTCGGAAGCTGATTCAGAATTAAATGATACTACAAATGCCAGAAATTATTTTATAAGTCTTCTTGAGAATAATTCAGATTCAGACCCCTCTAACGAAGTTCCAACAGATGGAACCTTTTCTGGTTCTAGTCTTGCCGAAATTGTCGCTGATTATAATGATGGAACCAAAACAGGAACATACCAAACCACCTATACGGTTACTTTTCCTAATGGATGCGAGGATTCAGTAATTCTTGGAGTAACTGTAGAGGAAGATCCTAACCCGGGAGAAAGCGGAAGCTTTTCAGTTTGTGAAACACAAATAGCTCCATTCTTTCCTGTTAGCCCATTTTCAATAGCAGCAGCTGAGGCATTTATAATAGATTATATTAATGATAGTGGTATCGATCCAGGTGGAGTGTTTTCTCCTTCCGTAGAAGATTATCTAACCTTAATAAGCAATGATCTTTCCAATGATGCTCTACCACAGACCTATGATATCACTTATACTGTTGACAATAATGGCTGTGTAGCATCATCAACATTAAGTCTTACAATTCAGGATGAGGCAGATGCTGGAACAGATGCAACTGCAACCTTGTGTGAAAATGAGGTTATCGATCAGGGAATATTTGATTCTGAAGCGAGCTTAAGAGATTACTACGTAACTCTTTTAGGGGCCGGAGATACCAATGGTTCATTCAACCCTAGCCTTGCTACCCTTATTAATCAGTACAATGATGGAGTTACCGCTCCTTCAGAAGATTTCACGACAGATTATACTGTGGATAATGGAGTTTGCCCTCCTGTTACAACATCTGCAACTTTAACCATAAATGCAGCAATTCCTGCAGTTAGCGGACCTATAGGCAACCAGGTTTATTGTAATAATGATTCAGCAATAACCTTAACCTCACTTCTTGATGGTTCTGCAAATCCTAATGGAGTATTCAGTAGTGATGATGCAACTGTTTCAGGCGGTAGTTTTGATCCTACTTCTGAAAGTGCAGGTGTTTATTCTATTACTTACACAGTTTCTCCGGAAACTGCATGTGTATCTGATACTGCAACTACAACTTTCACAGTAACAGTCAACGAAGAAGCTGATGCTGGAACCGATAATTCGGCCACTCTTTGCGAAAATGAAGTGGAAGAAGAAGGAATATTTACAGATGTTGCAAGTCTCGAAGCATACTATCTTAATTTATTAGGTACTACAGACGATCGCGGAAGTTTTAGTCCTGATCTGGCTACTGTAAAAGCCAATTATGATGATGGTGTTAGTTCTCCATCAGAAGATTTCATGGTAACTTATACTGTAGATCCTGATGGTTGTGATCCAGCTAGTGCTACTGCAACATTAACTGTTAATGCAGCAATACCTGCTGAAACTGGAACCATAGCGAATCAAACTTATTGCAGCAATGAAACTTCAGTTGCATTATCTACGCTATTAGATGGATCAGCAAATCCTAATGGAGTTTTTAGTAGCGATAATGCCGATGTAACAGATGGTAATTTTGACCCATCAGACGAAGGTGCTGGTGTTTATACCATCACTTACACAGTTTCTCCTGAAACGGCATGTGTATCTGATACGGCCACTACTACATTTAGTATCACTGTAAATCAGGCACCTAATGCAGGTCCTGGAGGAGAGTTTACTTTCTGCCAGGGAGAATTTGAAGCAATAGCTGCCCAGGCGCTAGTAAATCCTTCAGCATTGTTAAATGAATTTGGAAGCGATATTACAGCAGGCGGCGATTTTTCTTCAGAAAATCTAAGCACACTTTTAGCTCAATATTCAGCTACAACAGAATTTCCTGCCTCATTAACTACTACTTATACGGTAAGTAATGAGAATTGTACAGATGCCGCCACCTATACGGTAACAATTACTCCTAATGAAGAAGTAAATGCCGGTGGTAATCAAAGCGTAACTTTCTGTACAACTGACGGAACTCAGGATTTAAATGATTTCTTAGGAGATGATGCCACACCAGGCGGAAGTTTTGAAAATCTTCCAGGAGGCTCTTTCAATCCTACAGCTGCGGGTGTATTTACTTTTGAATATACAGTGACCGGAGATTCTGATCCTTGTTTAGAAGGTACAGATACAGCAATTATAACTGTTACTGTAGAAGAAGGACCCGATGCTGGTGAACCAGTATCAGATGTAATTTGTGAAGATGCGATCGCTGATGACTTCTTTACAGAACCCGAATTAACAGCCTTTTATCTTGGTTTACTTGAAGATGGAGTTCCAACTGACGGAACTTTTGATCCATCGATAGCTTCTCTTATTTCACAATATAACGGTGGAATGACTACCGGAGATTTTGTTACTAATTATACTATTAGTAATGATAACGATTGTGAGGCCTCTGTGGAATTAACCTTAACAGTTCGTGAAGCAGTGCCAGCAGATCTTACTGAGGTTTCTGATCCGGCACCAATTTGCCAGAATGCAGGAATCCAGGATCTAACAGATTTCATTGGAGACAACCCAGATTTCGGAGTATTTGATGGTTATGCCGATCAAACTCTTGACCCTGCTTCTTTAGAACCTGGAGATTATGAAATCACCTATACTTTAGACCAGGATGAAACCGAATGTGTAACAGGAAGTGATTCAATAACCTTTACAATTACGATTCTTGAGTCTGTAGTGGCAGGTCCAGACGAAACACTTACTGTATGTAATAATGGAGGGGTCAGAAATCTATTTGATCTCTTAAATCCAGGAGTAGATACCAATGGTGAATTTGTTCTTAGCGGAAGTGTTCTTGTAAATGGTGAATTCGATCCAACAACTTTCAGCCCGGGTGTATATCCGGTGGAATATATTGTAACCGGAACAAACGATTGCGGGGATGATAGTGCTACATTCACGATCACTGTAAATAATGCTCCTGAGGCAGGACCAAATACTGCGGTAACCTATTGCCTTAATGCAGGTGTTCAGGATCTAACTGACGTTTTAGCGGATGGGACCCCAGATAATGGTTTCTTTATTTTAGGCGAAAACACTATTAACGGTTCTCAATTTAATCCTTCAAATTACGAACCTGGAGTATATCCAGTGGAATATATCGTATCGAATTCAACCTGTTCAGATTTTTCAATTATTACTGTTACTATAACAGATGCAGCAAACGCAGGTGAAGACATGGAACTAGAGGTTTGTTCAAATGATGGAGTGCAAAACCTTTTCGATTTCCTTTCTGCAGAAGCTGACACGAATGGGGAGTTTACCATAAATGGTACAGTGATCGCAAATGGTGAAATGAATCCAGCTGATTTTGCTGCCGGTACTTACGAGGTTACCTATACCGTACCTGAGGAAAACGATTGTGGAGAAGACTCTGCTACCTTTACTATTACGGTAAAAGAAGCACCAGCTGCTCCGGAAGTTAATGACCTATCCTTCTGTGCTATCCAGTCACCTACCGGTGCTGATCTTTTCTTGGAAGGAGAAGACCTGACTTTCTATACAGACGCAGAACTTTCTATGATGGTAGCGGCTGAAGATGCTTTAGTAACGGCTACTTATTATGTAACTCAAAGAAGCGAAGAAGGTTGCGAATCTGATGCAACAGCATTCGATATTATCATTAATGATCCGGGTACACCAACAATCGATGACCCAAACCTGACCTTCTGTGAATATGATGATGCAACGGTTGCTGATCTAAGTGCCGCAGTAGATCAAACATCAAATGTGTCCTGGTTTGCTTCAGCAGAGGGAACATCATCATTAAGTACTGCCACTCCACTTCAAAGCGGAGTATACTATGCTTCACTTTATGATCCGGCTACAGACTGTGATAGTTCACAGCGTTTAGCTGTCACTGTGACCATCGAAGAATGTCCTCTTTTATTCCCTGAAGGAATTTCTCCTAACGGTGATGGAATGAATGACACCTTCGATATCGAGAATATCGAAAGAGAATATCCTAATTACACTATTGAGATCCGCAACAGATGGGGAGATGTAGTGTACAAAGGAAACGCTAACACACCAGATTGGGACGGAACCACAAGCGAGTCCGGTTCATTTGGCGATGACGTTTTACCTGTAGGAGTATACTTCTACCTTCTTGACTTTAACGATGGGGCAACTGCTCCAAGAAGAGGTAAAGTTTACTTAAGCAGATAATTAAAAAGGATAAACACGAGAAAGTAATGAAAAAAATAATCACAAAATATTTAATATTCGCAGGCATTATCCTTTT
>CAYWAB010000056.1:0-15431 GCA_964456105.1 uncultured Christiangramia sp.
GTAAAGTATAGCTTTTAATTAATTGTTAAAAAGGTTCGTGATTATGGGATTCTATCAAGGGTATACTCAATCAGGTCGTTGACTAGTTTACCAGGATCTTTGGAAAATTCACCTGTGGTTCGGTTTGCAAGGATGGCATTCATAGAAACGGCTTTATGACCCAATAATTTCGAAAGACCATAAATAGCAGAAGTTTCCATTTCCAGATTGGTGATCCTTTCTCCTTTATAATTAAAAGAGGTGATCTTATCATTTAACTTTTTATCTGATACTCCTAATCTTAAAATCCGACCCTGAGGTCCGTAAAATCCAATATTGGTACCTGTAATTCCTTTATGAGTCTTATCTGAAGTCATTTTTTCAACAAGTTCGGCCGAGGCTGGTACAACATAGGGATAAGCCTTTTTATCAGACCACCCGGTGTGGCGAACAAATTCGCTGGCTAAACCTTTTTCAAGTATATCCTCGCTCTCATAATAATACAAAAGCCCATCAAACCCAAGGGCCTTTTCACTTATTACGAAAGAGTCTACTGGAATATCAGGCTGGATTGACCCTGAAGTTCCAATTCGAATGATATTCAAAGTTTTTAGATCTTCTTTTATCGCCTTTTTTTCAAAATCGATATTTACTAGGGCATCCAGTTCAGTAAGGACGATATCAATATTATCTGTTCCCATACCCGTAGAAACCACAGAGATCCTTTTTCCATTCATGATCCCTGTATGCGTGCGCAATTCTCTTTTCTGCTTTTCTACATCTATTTTATCAAAGTATTTACTTATTCTGGGAACCCTGTCGGGATCCCCAACAAGTATAATAGTAGAAGCTAGTTCTTCTGGTAAAAGGCCTAGATGGTAGATAGATCCATCCTTGTTCAGGATAAGTTCAGAGGCTTCAAGTTTCATTTTAAAGCTTTAAAATTTTATGGGATTCAGATTCATATAGAAAATCATACATTTTTGCGCCGCCAAGATATTCTTCGTTCTTCAATTCTCTGTAAAAGTTCTTTTTTCCTTCCAGGGCCAAATTTCCTTTTTCAGAAAGATTTATCCTGTCATTACTTTTCTCAAAGAATATTTTCATCTTATCCATCAATCGTTGCATCTGGGTATCGCTATAGCCATAATAACCCTGATATTGCAAGGCATAACCCAATAAATGATTTTCATTTTTGATATCGTGATTATCAATAAGCTTAAGAAGGTTCATTTCCAGAGAATTGATACCGGTGATGCTATTGGGGAAGCGTTCAATATGTGCCCGTATACAGCTGGAGAGGTATTCGAAGTTGGTATTAACCTTTATTTGAGGTTTAAGCTTTATTGGATTTTCACTGCAGTAAAGTTCCCAGATCAAATTAGCGATCTGCAGGTCTTCCTTATTTAAATTGATCCTATTATCGAAATGGTTTTTTAGGTCTTTTCGGTCCAGTTGGGAAAGCGGGAGAAACTCCTTTTCGCCTTTCAACTTCTTGCTACAGACCAGAGAAATGGGGATGGATGCATCTTTTTCAGTAATTAGACTTATTGCAGCCAGCATATTGATATGACAGAAAAGATCAAATTCGAACCAAAGGACGATATTATCATAAGCCTTAAGATTTTTTAGCTTCTTGACTTCAGAAATGAATCGTTTCTCATACTCCTCCGCAGAAATGCCGTAGGCTTGTTTCAAAAATTTCTTTCTTACCTTAAAAAAATCAGAATTGATCTCCTGCAAGGTTCTTCCTTCACACAACAATTCCCGCCAAATCACAAGATCACCAGGCAGTTTCAATGCTTTCATCTGTTCTGCCAGCGAATCTCCGTTTACTAGGTGCAGGGTGTTGTTTTTCATAAATCGAATTAAAAAAGCGTATTGAAATTAACCTCCAACACGCTTTACATTATAACCTTCTTGTTTCAGGATCTGCATAATTTTTTCACGATCATCTCCCTGAATGATGATATCGCCGTCCTTTACTGAACCTCCAACACCACATTTCTTTTTCAACATTTTTCCCAGTGCAGTTAGGTCTTCATCAGGCCCCGTGAAACCTTTTATGATGGTTACTGTTTTTCCTCCACGGCCTTTATTGCTAAAATGAGCTTCGAGTTCCTGTTCACCAGGTTCTACAGCTTCTTCAGATTCCTGCTCAGAATATTCGCTGGCATCAAAGTCATCATTGGTAGAAAAAACAAATCCTCCCAGATCTTCTAATCCTAACTTCTTCTTAGCCATAATTATTTTTTAGCCAGTCCGATCTCAATGAGACGCTGATTCAAAAATTCACCTGCCGTGATATCTTCATACTGCTTTGGGTGGTCTTCATCTATACATTCTTCAAGGCAGTCCAACCTCATATCGCTCCTTGGATGCATAAAGAAAGGTATTGAGTACCTGGGTTTGCCCCATTCTTCCTTTGGTGGATTAACTACACGGTGAATAGTAGACCTTAATTTATTATTGGTGTGTCTTTCCAACATATCCCCAACATTTATAACTAATTCATCTTCCTGAGGAATGGCGTCGATCCATTTACCATCTTTTCTTAAAACCTGTAAACCTCCTGTTGAAGCCCCCATTAATAAGGTGATCAGGTTAATATCCCCGTGTTCACCGGCTCTAACCGCCCCTTTGGGTTCCTCTTTAATAGGTGGGTAGTGGATAGGTCTAAGAATACTGTTACCATTACTGGCCCAGTGATCAAAATAATGTTCTTCAAGACCGATGTATAAAGCCAGCGCCCTTAGCACATAGATGCCAGTTTTTTCAAGCATCCTGTAAGCTTCCATACCTACCTTATTAAAATCTTCTAATTCTTTAACCTGAACATTTTCAGGATATTCTTCTTCAAGTTTAGCATCCTCACTGGGTTCCTGTCCAAAATGCCAGAACTCCTTAAGGTCACCTTCCTTTTTCCCTTTAGCATGCTCTTTACCGAAAGAGATATATCCACGTTGACCGGCAAGACCTTCTATTTCGTATTTTTGCTTGGTTTCAAGAGGAAGATCGAAGAATGCCTTTACTTCTTTATATAGATCATCGGTGAGTTCATCGCTTAAAAAGTGATTCTTTAAGGCTACAAAACCGATTTCTTCGTAGGCTCTACCAATTTCATTTACAAATTTCTGTTTTCTATCCGGATCATCTGAAAGGAAATCTGCCAGATCTACACTTGGAATATTATTCATTGCCATTTTTAGCAGTATTTTGATTTAAAATAGACAAGCAAAGTTAAGTAAAATTAAAGGATATGCTATGTGATTATATTTTTCTTAGCATATGGAAATTTATTTACATTTGAGTAACAAAAACTTTCCTATGCTCTCCAAAAGAACCATTCAGGTCCAATTTAATAAGCAAGATCTGGATAATAATAAATTGCTTCAGCTTTTTACTTCCATGCTTAAACCAAGGATGATAGAAGAAAAAATGCTGATCCTTTTAAGACAGGGAAAAGTTTCCAAATGGTTCAGTGGAATAGGACAGGAAGCCATAGCTGCAGGAGTAACACTTGCCTTGGAACCCGAAGAATATATTCTTCCCATGCATAGAAATCTTGGTGTTTTTACGAACCGGGGTATTCCTTTGTACCGATTGTTCGCACAATGGCAGGGAAAAGCATCCGGATTTACCAGCGGGAGAGACCGTAGCTTTCATTTCGGCACCCAGGAATATAAAATTGTTGGAATGATTTCACACCTAGGCCCGCAGCTGGGAGTTGCGGATGGTATCGCCTTGGCACATAAAATACGACATGAGAACAAAATTACGGCCGTATTCACTGGGGAAGGAGGAACAAGTGAGGGAGACTTCCATGAAGCCCTAAATATAGCCTCGGTCTGGGACCTGCCAGTGCTTTTTTGCATAGAAAACAACGGTTATGGGCTATCCACTCCTACTAATGAGCAATATCGATGCGAAAATCTTGCGGATAGAGGAAAAGGATATGGGATGGAATCCCACATAATTGATGGTAATAACATACTTGAGGTATACTTAAAAGTCTCTGAAATTGCAGAAAGCATGAGAAAAGAACCGCGTCCCGTTCTTTTAGAGTTCAAAACTTTCCGGATGCGAGGACATGAAGAGGCGAGCGGCACCAAATATGTTCCCGATAAATTAATGGAAGAGTGGGGTAAAAAGGACCCTGTGAATACCTATAAAGAATTTTTGCAGGCTGAAGGGATTCTAACGGATGAAATACTTTCGGAAATTGAAGAAAGTATCAGTAACGAAATTGAACATCATTTACAGATCGCGGCAGCTGAAGAGAAAATAAAATCTAATTCTACAAACGAATTAAATAGCGTTTATAAAAGCTTTGATTATCAAACATTTAATATTAGCTCAGAATGGGGTGAGATAAGATTTGTAGATGCTATTTCGCAGGCGATCCAAGGTTCCATGGAAAGACATGAAGATCTGGTTTTAATGGGTCAGGACATTGCCGACTACGGAGGTGTTTTTAAGATCACAGAAGGCTTGATGGATAAATTCGGAAAGGAAAGAGTACGTAATACCCCTATTTGTGAATCAGGGATCATAGAAGCGGCTATGGGTCTTTCTATTAATGGAATGAAATCCATGGTAGAAATGCAATTCAGCGATTTCGTAAGCTCTGGTTTTAATCCTTTAGTAAATTATCTTGCGAAAGTACAATACCGGTGGAATCAGAATGCCAATGTCGTAATAAGGATGCCTTGTGGTGGTGGCGTAGGTGCCGGTCCTTTCCATAGTCAGACCAATGAAGCCTGGTTTTTGAAAACTCCGGGTCTAAAGGTAATTTATCCGGCTTTTCCCTATGACGCCAAAGGATTGTTAAATACTGCCTTTAATGATCCAAATCCTGTTTTGTTCTTTGAGCATAAGGCTTTGTACCGAAGCATAAGACAGGAAGTCCCTGTGGATTATTATACTTTGCCTTTTGGGAAAGCTTCATTACTTAAAGAAGGAGAAACTGTCAGCATCATCACCTATGGCGCTGCTGTCCACTGGGCTATAGATATTTTACAGGAATTAGGCTATGATGATGCCGACCTTATCGACCTGAGAACCTTACAACCCCTTGATATAGATGCAATTTGTGAATCTGTATCGAAAACCGGAAAAGCGATAATCCTGACCGAAGACTCACTTTTTGGAAGTTTTGCTTCCGAAATTTCAGCTATAATTTCTGAGAAATGTTTTGAAAAGCTGGATGCGCCAGTGATGAGAGTGGGCAGCCTGGAAACACCGATACCCTTTGCTGAAGACCTGGAAAAAGAATACCTCCCAAAAAATAGATTTAAGGAAAAACTTCTGGAATTAATAGAATATTAATAAGTTTTCGACGTAGCCAAAATTTATTAAGACCCCTTAACAATTGGTCTGTTAAAGTATTAATAATCTTTTGTTGAAGGCTTCATGGTACTGTAATTTAGAGAGAACTAATCAATAAACTCACATTATGGTACGTTTAATCGTTATTTTTCTGATCATAGCAATTGTCGCCGCAATCTTTGGATTTGGAGGCATTGCTGAAGGGGCAGCTGATATAGCAAAAATCATATTCTATATCTTTTTAGTTCTTCTTGTTATTTCACTTCTAAGCAGATTATTCAGAAGATAAATCATTAAAGATATTGGTCCAATGTGTTCTTATCCCTGATAATACGCATTGGATTTTTCTTTTTATCCTTATTTAAAATCGCTACTATTTATGAAAAAGACATCTATATTATTTTTTCTATGTTTACTCATAGCGGCTTGTGGACCTAGCAAAGTCGTAAAAGAAGCTCGTAAAACTTTTGATGGAGAATGGATACTTACCAGTGTAACTTATCCTAACAATAGCGGCGAGTTCAATGTCACCCTATTCAATGAAGCATCGGCTTCTTGTTTTGAAAACAGCACCTGGGATTTCGTTTCCAACAATAACCGGGGCAATTACGAGGTACGGGGAGTTGGATGTGACCAAGAAAGCAACTATTTTATCTGGTCCATAGACGAAGAAAATACTCCTGTAGGGGTTTATGATTTCCTATTGAAACCGACTAATGAGGATTACAAATCCACTACGGGAAACCAGGGTTTTCGTCTAAACCTTAAAAGTCTAAGTGATACGAACATGGTCTGGGAACAAACCGTAAGCCTTGAGGGCTCTCCCTTTACCATAAGAATGAATTTTACTAAACTTTAAATTAAACTGATTAGCTATGAAAACAATAATAAATAGAATATTAATTATTCTTCTCGTATCCGGTTTAACCATGGGATGTGAAGCGACGAAGAATGCGAACAATAAACAAAAAGGAGCAGTGATCGGTGCCTCTAGCGGCGCGGTAATTGGAGGAGTGATAGGAAACAATACCGGAGATGGGAATACTGCCCTTGGAGCAATTATTGGAGGTGTAGTAGGTGGTACGGCTGGAGCTATCATCGGAAATAGAATGGACAAGCAGGCCAAAAAAATTGAAGAAGAAATTCCAGGTGCCGAAGTAGAAAGAGTAGGGGAAGGAATAAATGTAACCTTCGATGAGACCAGCGGTGTATATTTTGATACAGATAAATATAGTCTCAATCAAAAATCCAGAGAGACGTTAAATAAACTTGCCAACATATTAGAAGAATATCCAAATACGAATATCCTGGTAGAAGGGCATACGGATAGTACAGGTAGTGAAAGCTACAATCTTACACTTTCAAAGAACAGAGCCCAGGCCGTTACGGGATATCTCGTGGATAATGGAATAGACCGCGACAGATTTACCACAAAATGGTATGGGGAGTCTCAACCTAAATATGATAATAGCACTGCGGAAGGTCGTGCTAAAAACAGAAGGGTAGAGCTTGCGATCGTAGCCAATGAAGAACTTAAAGAACAGGCGAAAGAACAGGCTGCTCAACAAAATAAAAATTAGGTTAAAGTTCATACCAATTTAAATAAAGATCCCGGTAATAACCGGGATTTTTTTATTCTTTTCTTATCTTCAAAATGTGAAGCAATCTCAGGTAATTATTTTGGGTGGAGGTCTTGCCGGTCTAACAGCGGCCATACATTTGAGCTTAAACGGCATCCAGGTTACCTTATTTGAAAAGGATGAATTTCCCCGTCATAAGGTTTGTGGAGAATATCTCTCCAAAGAGATAATCCCGTACCTTAATTCCTTAAAGGTTGACCTGGAATGCTTAAATCCATGTAGTATAGAAAAGCTTCAATTTAGCACTAGTAAAGGTAAGTTACTCTCTACGCGTCTTAAAATGGGCGGTCTTGGATTATCCAGATTCGCTCTCGATAATTATCTATACGAAAAGGCAAGGGAAGCTGGTTGCGAAGTAATCACAGATACGGTTCAAAATATAGACTTCAGTGGGAAAACTTTCCAAATCAGTACACTTTCCGGGGAGCGATTTATAAGCGAATATTGCATTGGTGCATTTGGAAAAAGATCTAATCTGGATAAAAACCTGGGAAGGGATTTTTTCAATAAACAATCAGGCTGGTTGGCCGTTAAGTCACACTATCGAATGAAAGGTTTTCCAGACGATCTGGTGGCTTTACATAATTTCAAAGGGGGATACTGTGGGATCTCAAAAACAGAGAATGGCAATCTAAATGTATGCTATCTTTCCAGCTACAGGAGTTTTAAAAAATTCAAGGACATAAATGATTATAAGTCAAAAGTGCTAAGGCAAAATCCTAGACTCGACCTTTTTTTTAGTGAAGCTGAAGCTGTTTTTGAAAAGGAACTTACCATAGCCCAGGTCTCATTTCAAAAGAAACTACCTGTTGAAAAGCATATATTTATGACTGGAGATGCGGCCGGACTTATACATCCACTCTGTGGTAACGGTATGGCAATGGCCATTCACAGCGCGAAACTTGTTTCTGAGAGTTTGATCAGAGTTTATCATGAAAGCCTTGACCGTTGCCGGGCAGAAGAAATATATAATGAATCATGGAAAAACCACTTCAGTTCAAGAATGAAATACGGCAGAATGATACAGAAAATACTGATGAATTCAGATCTTGAAAACCTCTCCGAAAGACTAATAGGGATTTTCCCAGGAATATTACCCGGCATTATTGAAAAAACTCATGGAGATCCAGTTTATGCTTAGACCTGATACTGCTAAAAGAAGTGAACAAACAGAGCTAATGGATGATTTTGAGCTTTCCGGAAACGAGCTCAGAAGAACCCTGAAAGACCTGGATAGGATCAATTCACTTCTTGGTGGAAACCAGATAACCTTGAGCGCGGTAAAATATCTTATTGATAAAAATAGCCCAGGAACAGTTATAAAAATAGTAGATGTAGGTTGTGGAAATGGTGCAATTTTGAGAAAAATAGCGAATTGGGGAAGAAAGAAAGGTGTAAGACTTAATTTAGTAGGTGTGGACGCGAATCCTTCAGCAATTAGCATAGCCGAAGAACTTTCTGCGGATTATCCAGAGATCTCCTATTCTTGTTTGAACATTTTCCATGAGGATTTTAAATCTCATCAATACGAAATTGTTTTATGTACCCTTACTCTTCATCACTTTTCAGATGAAAAGATCCTGAGGATAATTGAACAATTTTATTCTCAGTCACAAATTGGAATAGTGATAAACGATCTTCATAGAACCAAATTGGCCTATTATTTATTTAAAGCCTTCTGTTCAGTCTTTGTAAAAAACATGATCGCCAGGAATGATGGTCTAATCTCCATAACCAGGGGTTTTAAAAAGAGCGATATAAGAAAATATCAGCGCCTTTTGCAAAAAGGAAACCATAGCCTTAGCTGGAAATGGGCCTTTAGATACCAATGGATAATTGAAAAAAAATAGCTATTAGCTTATGAGCGTAAAGATAAAAGGAGTAGAAAAAGTACTGCCAGATTATTATAGGGAGACCAGAGATATATTACCAATGGTAGAAACGTGGCTGGGAGGAAAAGAGGAACGATTTAGACGGAAAGTCATTAAGATTTTTGAGGGAGCTGGTGTGGATAAGCGATATTCTATAATGTCACCGGAAGAGGTTTTTACTGCCACCTCATTCGAAGATAAGAATAAGGTTTATGAACGCGAGGTAAAGAAATTAGGCAAAAATGTTCTGGAAAAGGCGCTTAAAAATAATGGTTGGGATGCTGAAAGTTTGGATTACATCATAACAGTAAGCTGTACCGGGATAATGATTCCCTCTCTTGATGCATTTCTTATCAATGATCTTGGTCTTAAGCAGGATATCACCAGGTTGCCGGTGACTGAAATGGGATGTGCAGCAGGCATCTCGGGAATGATCTATGCTAATAATTTTTTAAAGGCAAACCCGGGTAAGAGGGCAGCCGTAGTAGCCGTGGAATGTCCTACTGCAACTTTCCAGTTGAACGATTTTAGCATGGCAAATATGGTAAGTGCAGCCATTTTTGGGGATGGTGCTGCCTGCGTTTTGATGTCTTCGGAAGATGAAAATAAGGGTCCGACCATCCTAGGAGAAGAAATGTACCACTATTATGACGCCACTCGATTAATGGGATTCGACCTTACAAACAGCGGATTAAAAATGATCCTTGATCCTGAAGTACCTGAGACCATCGCCAATCATTTTCCTGATATCATCTATCCTTTTCTGGAAAAGTACGGAACTTCAATAGAGCAAGTAGATCATCTAATTTTTCATCCCGGAGGAAAGAAAATAGTTCAGACGGTTTCTGATCTTTTTGGTAAATTAGGGAAGAATATAGACGAAACAAGGGAAGTTCTAAGGCTCTATGGGAACATGAGCAGTACTACCGTGCTATATGTCCTTGAACGTTTCATGAAGAAAGAGATTAATAAAGGAGAGCAGGGTATCATGCTTAGTTTTGGTCCTGGATTTTCGGCGCAACGAATTTTATTGGAATGGTAAAAGAATTTGAAAAAAGTAATTACTGGGCCCTTATTTTAGGTGGTAGTAGTGGTTTGGGTTATGCGAGTGCTAAAAAACTTGCAAAACATGGTATGAACATTCTAATCGTTCATAGAGACCGCAGAACCGAAATTCCCGAAATAGAGGAGGCCTTCGATGATATAAGAAATTCAGGTGTAAAATTAGAAAGCTTTAATGCAGATGCGATCCAGAAAGAAAACAGGGAAGAGCTTATAGAAAAGATAAAAACTATACTTGGGGAAGAAGGGAAGATCAGGACCTTACTGCATAGTATTGCCAAAGGAAACCTTAAACCAATGACGGGAGGCCCTGAAATTCTAGAGAACATCGATTTTAAACTTACCGTAGATGCTATGGCCTTAAGTTTATATGACTGGACCCAGGACCTCTTTAAAAATAAAATGTTCGCGAAAGATGCCAGGATATTATCTTTTACAAGTGAAGGAAACAAAAAGGCCTGGAAAAATTATGCGGCAGTTTCTGCTGCGAAGGTCACCTTAGAGGCCCTTACCAGAAGTATAGCACTGGAATTCGCGGCCTATGGTATAAGGGCTAATTGTATACAGGCAGGTATCACCGTTACCAGGTCATTTCAAATGATACCTGGCAACGAAACACTTAGGGTACATGCCTTAAAGCATAATCCTTTTAAAAGATTGACAGTCCCGGATGACGTTGCGAATGTAGTATATCTTTTAAGTAAAGACGAGGCCGGATGGATAACCGGAACTATAATCCCTGTAAATGGCGGGGAACATCTAATGTAAATGGATAACAAGATTTCTAAAAGAATTATTTCACGACTGCCTTATTCTAAACCTTTCTTATTCGTAGATGAAATTTTACATGTGGATGAGGAGTCCGTTAAAGGAACCTATTTATTTTCTCCGGAACTCGATTTCTATAAAGGGCATTTTAAGGACAAACCGGTTACTCCTGGAGTGATCCTTACAGAATGTATGGCACAAATTGGGGTCGTTTGTTTAGGCGTATTTCTGACGGAAGATTCATCCATTGGTAAAGACCAACAAATCTCACTTACATCCTCCGAAACTGAATACTTTAAGCCTGTTTTCCCAGGAGAAAAGGTTTTAGTGCTATCAAAGAAAATCTATTTCAGATTTGGAAAGCTAAAATGCGCTGTCGAGATGCTTAACGCAAGGGAAGAGATAGTGGCTAAAGGAATCATTGCTGGAATGGTGGAAAATCCCAAACTACTTACCTAATTATGCGAAAAAGAGTGGTCATTACAGGAATGGGAGTCGTAGCCCCAAATGGGGTTGGACTTTCACAGTTTGGGTCTTCATTGAAAAATGGTACAAGCGGCATCAGTTTTTTTCCAAAACTTGAGGAACTTAATTTCACCTGCCAGATAGGAGGAGCCCCAAAGATATCTAAGGATCTTTTAAATGAGTATTTTACACCACTGCAACAAAGAGGCCTGAAAAGCAGCGGAATCATCTATGGAGTAATAGCCGGAACAGATGCCTGGAAAGATGCCGGTCTTAAAAAGTCCAGTGAGGATCAACCAGATTGGGATGCGGGGATCATATTTGGAACGGGGATATTGGGAGTCGATAAGTTCAGGGAGGCCATTCATCTTATCGACGCAGGGAAAACAAGGAGGTTGGGAAGTACTAGCGTGCTTCAGACCATGGCCAGTGGGATTAGTGCATATTTAGGAGGAATCCTTGGCTGTGGCAATCAGGTAACCACTAATTCATCTGCCTGTACAACAGGAACTGAAGCATTATTAATGGGCTACGACAGGATCGTTACAGGAAAGGCCAAGCGTATGTTAATAGGTAGTTGCGGGGATTCCGGACCTTATGTATGGGGTGGGTTTGATGCGATGAGAATACTTCCTTCAAAATATAATGATGATCCAGAAAGAGCTTCTCAGCCAATGAGCTCGTCTGCCAGCGGTTTTGTACCGGGGGGTGGTGCTGGAGCACTGGTGCTGGAGGATTATGAATCTGCCCTTGCTCGTGGTTCCAGGATTTATGCAGAAGTGTTAGGCGGAGAAATTAATTCCGGAGGACATCGGGGAGGTGGTAGCATAACTGCGGCAAATAATAAAGCTGTGGAAAGATGTATAAAAAAAGCGATGCAAAATGCTAAAGTGAATCCAAATGAAGTTGAAGCAATTAATGGGCATTTAACCGCAACGACCCGGGATGCGACAGAGATAAAAAATTGGGTGAATGCTCTTGATAGGCAAGGCCAGGATTTTCCATATATAAATTCGCTAAAAGGAATGACCGGCCATTGCTTGAGCGCAAGCGGCTCCATAGAATGTGTGGCTGCAGTACTTCAAATTTATCAGGATTTCCTTTTCGAGAACCTGAATTGTGAAAATGTACATCCTGAAATCCTGGATCTAATCTCGGAAGAAAAGATCCCAAAGCAAATGATGAGAAAAAAAATTGATATTTTGGCTAAAGCCAGTTTTGGCTTTGGTGATGTAAATGCAGTGGTATTACTTAAAAAATTTTATGAAAATGAGTGAAAAGGAAATAATTAATAAACTTAAAAACATCGTCGAACCCTATACTCAGCGAAAAGAAGGACTCAATGATTTTGATTTGGAAACAGATTTTTTGAATGACCTGGAGATCAATTCAGCAAATCTTGTGGACGTGATCCTGGATGTGGAGGATGAATTTGATATAGAGATCGATAATGAATCCATGGAAGGTATGTTAAAGGTGAGGGATGCGCGAGATATCATCCAGAAGAAACTTGCCTGATGCTAGGGAATGATATCATAGACCTTAAGCTGGCCCTTAAGAGAAGAAATGCGGAAAATCCGAGATTTCTTAAAAAATTATTTTGTCAGGCCGAAATACATCAGATTATCAATTCCCTTGAACCTGAAATACAGCTATGGATTCTCTGGTCTATGAAAGAAGCGGTCTATAAATCTCACCAGAGAAAAAATTATCTCCTTCGTAAATTCAATCCCAAAGCCTTTTCCTGCCAGTTCAACACCGCTCTTCAAATTGGAAAAGTAAGAGTGAATAATACCGATTATGATACAGTAACTGAAGTGAAGGAAGATTATATTCATACCAAATGCTTTGAAAATACTAAAGATTACTTTTCAGTGGTAGATCATGCAGTTTCCTTCTCTAAACAAAAGATGCTTGAACATATCGAGGTGGTAACCGGAAGCAATTTGACTAATTTTTTTCTTATAAAAAACAGATTAGGAATTCCGAGCCTTTATAATGATAACTTAAAAATAGATATACCATTATCTCTAAGCCACCATGGAAATTTCTCTGCCTTTATCGTTCCGTTAATTAAGTCCTAAAAGCAGTTAAACATTTAAAAACTGGTTTGACCTGTCCCTATTCGTTTTGTATATTCAAAAAAGAATCAAAAATCAGTTATATATGAAGAAAGTAGACAAGATAGAGGTGGTTCACAGCCAAACTCCAGAATTTATTGAAAAAGGAGAATTTGGCAAATTTTTAAAATTGATACCTGATACTTTTATAATAAAGGGAAAAGAAAAAGATGGCCAATTTAATCAAGGCTATGCAATAAGACATTTGAATAGACGGGATATGCTCTTAATCGATGTGGTTGAGGAATCTACTAAGGATGCAGTAAAAAGATTAGTAGAAGAAGGTTATAACATTAAGGGTATTCTCATAACCGGTGACTCTATTCTGAAGTCGGCTTATGCAGATCTTAAAACCATATCTGAAGATGCTGGAGGAGCACCTGTTTATGCTCATCCTAGAAATAACTTCAAAGATGATTATAAGGTAAAAGACATTACATCCAAGGATAAAGTACTTGATTCATTTGGTATTAATATCTTTGACTTACCTGGTACTGAAGGTTCTTCAGTAGTGGTTTATTCCGATATCAATGATGGTATGTTATTTCCTGGGGACGACGCTGTAGGATCAGATTATAGTTCTGATCTAAATACCTTCAATCGTCCGGAAAAGAAAAGTTCCAATAATGACTATGGCTTAGCCGAAAGCTGGGCCGCCTTTGATACACCCTTCACTTATTTTTTCCCTAGAAAAGGAAAACCAGGTTTTAATCTGGAAGAAGGACATCAAATTGATATATTGAACAAGCTGGGCCGAAGCGAGAGCTAGAAACCAGATCAATAGATATATAAAAAAACTGTTTCGAGAACCATTTTTCGAAACAGTTTTTTTATAAATAAGATTATCCCTCCTTTGATCCATTTTCAGTCTTTTCGCCCTCTTTTGAGGAAACAAGCGGATCGTCTGTGATGTCCAATCCTATGATTTGAAGGACATTGGCTACCGTACCGTATAACATCATTACCACCGCAATAAATCCGCCTCCAAGAACAACGGCCATCCTAAAATAACGGGATTACCTAATATATTTATTCCAGAGATGCTATTATGGAGGAGGTCCATAGCTTCATATCCTGAAATTTGGCTCAGAATAAAGATTCCGGTTCCCATAACTATGGTAGATACGATACTCCAAACGATAGCTCTTTTTGCAATCGCGTTAATCTTAACAGCATTTTAGGTTGAATGTTAGCAAAATAAGGATTGTAAATTAATTCTCAATGTCCTCCGATTTCAAAAAACTGAATGCATTAATTAGACTAAGGTTCTGTTAAATGGTATGACGATTACTAAAGAAGATATTAATTTTAAGAGTAAAACTTACTATCATGTCACAATTGAACGTTACTCAAAAGCTTATAAAAGAACACCTATTGGAAGGTGAAATGGTACCTGGAAAAGAAATAGGGATTAAAATAGACCAGGCCCTTTTGCAGGATGCCACCGGGACCCTGGTTCAACTGGAACTTGAGGCAATGGGCTTAAAAAAAGCCCAGACCGAAGTAGCAGTTCAATATGTAGACCACAATTTGCTGCAAACCGACTTTAAGAATGCTGATGATCATTTATTCCTTCATTCGGCCGCACAAAGATTTGGCCTGTGGTATAGCAGACCAGGAAATGGAGTGAGTCACCCGGTTCATATGCAGCGATTTGGTAAACCCGGAAAAACCATGGTAGGTTCAGACAGCCATACGCCGGCAGCAGGATCTCTGGGAATGCTCGCCATAGGAACAGGCGGACTTGATGTGGCGGCAGCAATTGCCGGTCAGCCTTACTTTGTTAAGATGCCTGAAGTAATGGGTGTGAAGTTAACTGGAAAACTACCAGACTGGGTAAGTGCAAAAGACGTGATCCTTGAGATGCTTCGGAGATACGATGTTAAAGGAGGGGTTGGTAAAGTAATAGAATATTACGGAGAGGGACTTAGCGAATTGAGTGCTATGGACAGGCATGTCATAGCCAATATGGGAGCAGAGCTTGGCGCCACCACTACTGTGTTTCCCAGCGATCAGGAAACCAAGAGATTTTTAAGATCCCAGAAAAGAGAAGCCGACTGGAAAGAATTGTTAGCCGATAAAGATTGTGAATACGATCATCATGACGAGATCATTCTGGATGATCTTGTTCCCCTGATCGCCCTTCCTACGAGCCCTGGAAATGTGGTTCCCGTTAGAGAAGTGGAAGGTAAGCAAAT